>JASHQV010000196.1 GCA_030038955.1 Solirubrobacteraceae bacterium | reverse complement strand
AAAAGCCGGACCCCGCCCGCCCAGACGTCAGCAGCCCGCCGCCCGCTCTGGGACGACGCGGCTCACCCCGACGCGAGCCGCCCGAAGCGCTCCCGCAGCCGTCCGTAGAAGCTCGCCCCCGGGAGCTGCGCGAGCGACGCCTGCGACTCGACGAACGACAGCTCGAGCGTGCCGCCGGCCGGGATCTCGGTGGCCGGGCGCCCGTCGACGGTCGCGTCCACGGGCTCCTCGCGCGAGCGGTTGTGGACGGTCAGGACGTCGCCCGGGGCGACCACGAGCGCCCGCGCCGTCAGCGAGTGCGGGGCGATGAACGAGACCACGAACCCCGTCACCCCCCAGGCCATGATCGGGCCGCCGTTGGCGAGGTTGTAGCCGGTTGAGCCGGCCGGCGTGGCGACCACGAGGCCGTCGCAGCGCACTCGCCCCAGCTCGTCGCTCGCGACCGAGTAGGCGAGGTCGGCGACGCGGTTGCCGGGCCGGCGGTGGATCGCCACGTCGTTGATCGCGATCCATCGCCCCCCGTCGTCGACCAGCGAGATCCCAGGCAGCGGCATCACCTCGAACTCGCCGCGCAGGGCCAGCGCGAAGCCGGCGGCGCCACAGTCGCGGTCGACCGTCGCGAGGAACCCGAGCTCGCCGTAGTTGACGCCGAACACGGGCACGCCGGTGCCGGCGTAGCGACGCAAGGCCGTCAGGATCGTGCCGTCGCCGCCCAGCACCACGCACAGCGCGACGCCGTCGTCGTCCGCCACCCCGAGCTCGAGTCCGTCGCCGGGCTCGAGTCGCTGCTTGCCGACCTCGTCGGCGTCGAACCGCAGGACCGCGCCAAGGTCGCGCGCGACTCCTCGTAGCTCGACGATCGCGGGGCCCGTGTCGCCGGTCCGACGATGCGTCATCACCCGCACCACGCGACCGCCCAGGGATTCGCCGCCAGCGACGCCCACACCCACCGGTTCGCCTCCGGCGAAGCCAGCGCTCACGCGTCCGCCTCCAGCGCTGCCGCCGCCAGGTCCGCGACGCCCCGACCCCGGGCGGCCTCGGTCAGCCACACGAACGTCTCGCGGTTGCCCTTCGGGCCGGGCAGGCCGGAGCTTGCCACTCCGGCGACGGCCGCGCCGTGCCCCAAGCCGGCGCGGCCGACAGACACGACGGCCTCGCGCCGCAGCTCCGGATCGCGGACGACGCCGCCGCGCCCGACGCGCCCACGTCCGACCTCGAACTGCGGCTTGACCAGCGCCAGGCAGTCGTAGCGAGGAGCGGCGCAGGCGAGCACCGGCGGCAGCACCTTGGCCAGCGAGATGAACGACACGTCGATCACGATCAGCTCGGGAGCGTACGGAAGCTCGGCCGCCAGCAGCGCGCGGGCGTTGTGGCGCTCGAGCACGGTCACGCGAGCGTCCTGGCGCAGCTTCCAGCTGAGCTCGCCGTAGCCGACGTCGAGCGCGACCACGTGGACGGCGCCGCGCTGCAGCAGGCAGTCCGTGAAGCCGCCGGTCGAGGCGCCGACGTCGAGCGCCCGGCGACCCGCAACCTCGACTGCGAGCGCGTCGAGCGCGTTGGCCAGCTTGATGCCGCCGCGCGACACGTACCGGGGGGCGCTCAGCACCTCCAGCTCGACGTCGTCGGCGACCAGCTGCCCCGGCTTGCCGGCGCGGCGGCGCTCGGGCAGCAGCAGCACCTCGCCGGCGAGCACCGCGGCGGCCGCCTGCGAGCGGGTCTCGAACAGGCCGCGCTCGGTCAGCAGCAGATCAACGCGGATGCGGCTCAAGCCTCGCGCCGGTGCGGATCGAGATTGCGCCAGCGTGGCTCGACGCGACCGGATCAGGCCACGGTCGAGTGGTCGGTGACCGCGGCCGCAACCCGCTCGGCGATCCGCTCGGGCGTGTAGCCAACCTCGGCGTGCAGCAGCGCCGGGGCGCCGTGTGTGACGTAGCGGTCCGGCAGCCCGACGCGCAGAATCTTTGCCCGCCCGCCGGAGCTGATGCCGGCGTCGGACAGCGTCTCCCACACGGCCGAGCCGAAGCCGCCCGCGAGCACGCCCTCCTCGACCGTCACCAGCAGCTCGTGCTCGGCGGCCAGCTGCGCGGTCAGCCCGGCGTCGATCGGCTTCGCGAAGCGCGCGTCGGCGACGGTCACGGGGATTCCCTGCTGCTCTAGGAGCTCCGCGGCCTGCAGCGACTTCTGCACGCCGGTGCCGTACCCGAGCAGCGCCACTCGCGCGTCCGTGGAGTCGATCAGGATCTCGCCAGTTCCAATTGGGATCCGCTCGGGGCGCTCGGGCAGCGGCACGCCGACCGCCTCGCCGCGCGGGTAGCGGAGCGCGATCGGACCGGCGTCGTAGCACAGCGCCGTGTGCAGCATGTGCACCAGCATCGCCTCGTCGCGGGGGGCCATCAGCACGATGTTCGGGAGGCAGCGCAGGTAGGCGATGTCGAAGGCGCCGTGGTGGGTGGGGCCGTCGTCGCCAACCAGCCCGGCGCGGTCCATCGCGAACGTCACGTTCAGCTTCTGCAGGCAGACGTCGTGGACGATCTGGTCGTAGGCGCGCTGCAGGAAGGTGGAGTAGATCGCGGCCACCGGCTTGCAGCCCTGCAGCGCCAGGCCGGCGGCCAGCAGCACCGCCTGCTGCTCGGCGATGCCGACGTCGAAGTAGCGGTCGGGCAGCTCGCGCTGGAGCAGGTTCAGCCCGGTGCCCGAGTTCATCGCGGCCGTGATCCCCAGCACCCGCTCGTCGCGGCGGCACTCGCTGACGAGCGCCTCGCCGAACACCTGCGTGTACTGCGGCGCGGGCTGCTTGGCGCCCGACGGCTTCGGCGTGGCCGGCGCCGGCGCGCCGTTCGAGATCGACTTGGGCTTCGCCGCGTGCCACTTCTCCATGCCTTCGAGGCCGCCCTCCTCGGCGGGCGCGAACCCCTTGCCCTTGACCGTCGCCGCGTGCACGACCACCGGCCGGTCGGCCTCCAGCGCCTCGCGCAGCGCGCGGCGCAGGGCACGAACGTTGTGGCCGTCGATCACGCCGATGTACGCCCAGTCGAGCTCCTCCCACCACATGTCGGGCGCCCAGAAGGTCTTGATCGTCTCCTTGACGTGCGGCCCGAGGCGCTCGAACGCCGAGCCGATGCCGACGGGCAGCTTCGTCAGCCCCTCCTCGACGTCCTCGCGGAAATGCCACAGCTTCGGGTTCAGGCGGACGCGGTTGAAGTACCGCGACAGGGCGCCGACGTTGGGGGCGATCGACATGCCGTTGTCGTTCAGCAGCACGACGATCGGCGTGCCGAGGCCGCCGGCCTGGTGGACGGCTTCGAACGCGACGCCGCCGGTCATCGCGCCGTCGCCGACGACCGCCACGACCTTGCCGTCCTGGCCCTGGCCGCGCCGCATCGCCTCCTTGATCCCGACCGCGTAGCCGATCGCAGTCGAGGCGTGGCCGGCGCCCATGATGTCGTGCTCGGACTCGTGGATCGCGCAGAACGGCGCGAGGCCCTCGTAGTGACGGATCGTCTGCAGCTGGTCGCGGCGGCCGGTGAGGATCTTGTGCGGATACGCCTGGTGGCCGACGTCCCAGAGGATCTTGTCGGTCGGCGAGTCCAACAGCGAGTGCAGCGCGACCGCGATCTCACAGGCACCGAGATTGGCGCCGAAGTGGCCGCCGACCTCGCCGACCGTCTCGATGATGTGCTCGCGCACCTCCTGGGCGAGCTGCTGCAGCTGCTCGTCGCTGAGCTCGCGCAGGTCCCGCGGGTGGTCGATGTGCTGGAGGAGCTCTGACATGCGAGGTTGGTGGGGGGGTTCAGTAGCTGCGGTGGGCGATGAAGTCGGTGATCTGCCGGAGTTGCTGGGGGTCGGCGGGCGCGGCCTCGTGCAGTGCCTGCAGCGCTCGCCGGTGGCAACTCGCCGCCAGCTCGCGCGCGCCGTCGAGGCCGAACTCGGTCACGTAGGTGCGCTTGCCGTGGCGCTCGTCGCTGCCGTGTGGCTTGCCAAGCGCCTCCTGGGACCCGGTCACGTCGAGGATGTCATCGACGATCTGGAAGAGCACGCCGAGCTCGGTCGCGTAGGTGTCGAATGAGGAGATTGTCGCAGGTCGCTGGTCCCCGTCGATCAGCAGCACGCACTCGATGCTGGCGCCGATCAGGCGTCCGGTCTTCAGCCCGTGCAGGCGCCTGAGGCCTTCCGGGCCGGATGGCGCGCGTCCGGCCACGTCCAGATACTGCCCCCCGACCATCCCCTCCACACCGGTCGCGGCCGCCAACCGGGCCGCCGCCCGCAGGAGGTTCGCCGGCTCGCCCCGCTGGCAGCGGAGGAGGTGGCGAAACGCCTCCGCGTAGAGGCCGTCGCCGGCGAGGATCGCGACGTCCTCGCCGTAGGCGATGTGGCAGGTGGGGCGCCCGCGACGGAGCTCGTCGTCGTCCATCGCCGGCAGGTCGTCGTGGATCAGCGAGTAGGTGTGGATCAGCTCCAGTGCCGCCGCCAGCGGCAGCATCTCCTCGGTGGGACGACCGATCGCCTTCGCGGTCGCCAGCGCCAGCACCGGGCGGATGCGCTTGCCGCCCGCCAGCAGGGAGTACTCCATCGCCTCCTCCAGGCCCGCCGTGTCAGGGTGGTCGCCGAACCGCAGCGTCGCGAGGTAGGCGTCAACCTGGGCGCGCAGCTCGTCGGGGTAGCTCGGGGCGGTCGGCACCACGGAGCGGGACGCTGCGCGGACGCTCACGCCGCCGGGAGCGGCAGTTGTCCGGGCAGCTCCGGCAGGGGCTCCAGCGCTGCCCTGACCTGCTCGTCCACTTGCGTCGCCGCCTCGCCGGCCAGCCGCGCGCACTCCTCGATCAGCGC
>JASHQV010000195.1 GCA_030038955.1 Solirubrobacteraceae bacterium | reverse complement strand
CGCGGCTGCGGCTGTCGCGACGGGTCGACGGGCGACCGCTGCCGCCGGTCGAGATCCGCGACATGCGCGGCCACCACCACCCGCTGCACCCGCAGACGCGGTTGGCCCTGGCCGCCCTGCGGCGGACCGCGGGCAAGGCCGTGGTGCTGCTCAACCGTCGTGGCTGGTCGAACTTCCTGAGCTGCGGCGACTGCGGGCACGTGTTCATGTGCCCCAACTGCGAGGTGGCGCTGGTCCTGCACCGCCGCGAGGCGATCGTCGCCTGCCACCACTGCGGGCACCGCGAGCGCGTGCCCGCCTGCTGCCCGTCGTGCGGGTCGGTGTCACTGGCGCGCCACGGCGCCGGCACCGAGCGGTTGCAGCACGAGCTGGAGGCGATCCTGGGCGACCTCCCGTTCCCGGTGCTGCGACTCGACGCCGATGCCGTCGGGCTCGAGGCCCGGGCGCGGCTGCTGGAGCGGTTCGTCGCGGCGCCGTCCGGGGTCCTCGTCGGAACGCAGATGGTGGCCAAGGGCCACGACTTCGCCGATGTCGCGCTCGCGGTCGTGATCGACGCCGATCAGACGCTGAGGTTCCCGGACTTCCGCGCCGAAGAGCGGACGTTCGCGCTGATCACCCAGCTGGCGGGGCGGGCCGGCCGCGGAGGCGAGGGACGGGTGCTGGTGCAGACGCTGGCGCCTGACGCCCGCTCGATCCAGCTGGCTGCCCGCCACGACTCGGATGCGTTCCTGGAGGGCGAGCTCGAGCGCCGGCGCGCACTTGCGTACCCGCCGTTCGCGACGCTGATCCGGATCGTCTGCGCGTGTCCGGACCGGGCGGCTGCGATCGGTGCTGCCGAGGCGTTTCGGGGCGCGGTCGCGGCGACGGGCATCGACGCCGGTCCCCGCGGCGGGGTCACTGGCGGAGCCCCGTCCGGCGCGGCGATCCTCGGCCCGGCGCCGCTGTTCGCGCTGCGCGGCCAGGCTCGTGCGCAGCTGGTGATCAAGGCGTCAGACCGCCGGGCGGCGATCGCCGCCTGCGGTGGCGCCGTGGAGGCGATCAGCGGCCGCAGGCAGCACCGCGGCGTGGCGATCTCGGTGGACGTCGACCCGCAATGAGACGGCCGCGATCACGGCGGGCAGCGACGGCAGCGCCGCGCGAATCACAAGGGGTCACGTCGTGAGCCAGCTCAGGCGACCGCGTCCCCCAACCTCGTCGCCTCCGCCGGCAGGATCTCCCGCGGACGCGACGGGCTGCCGTCGGATCCGTCGGCGGCAGCTTGGCGCTCGCCGCGCTCGCCCACCGTCGGCGAGTCAGTGGCCAGCGACGTGAACGGCCTGAGCTCGAGCTCAGCCGCCGGCTTCGGTTCGCTGATCAGGAATCCCTGGGCGAGGTCACACTCGAAGCCGTCGAGCAGGTCAAGCGAGGCAGTGTCCTCCACGCCCTCCGCGACCACGCGCAACCCGAGCGCGTGCGCCAGGCTGATCGTCGAGCGAACGAGCGCGACGTTGCGCTGATCGGTCGAGTTGGCCAGGCCACTGACGAAGCTGCGATCCAGCTTCAGCTCGCTGACCGCAAGGCTCGACAGGTAGGCGAGCGACGTGAAGCCGGCGCCGAAATCGTCCACCGACACGGTTATCCCGCGCTGCTTCAGATCCGCGATCGTCTGCTTGCAGCGATTGAAGTCGGTGATCGCCGTCGTCTCGGTGATCTCCAGCACGAGCGCTTCAGCCGGAACCTGGTGTCTGGCGAGGGCGGCAGCGACCACCTCCGGGAACTCGAGGTTCAGGAGGTTGGTCGACGAGACGTTCACGGACACCACCAGCCGATGGCCTTCGCGCCGCCATCGCGCGCTCTGCGCGAGCGCCATGTCGAGGACGAGCGCGGTCAGCTGGTCCATCAGGTCGGCGTCCTCGGCAAGCGGCAGGGACTCCACGGGCGGGACCAAGCCGAGCCGCGGGTGCTGCCAGCGGACGAGCGCCTCCAACGCCACGATCTCACCGGTGTCGATGTTGACCTGCGGCTGGTAGCAGAGGTACAGCTCGCGCTGCTCGATCGCCGCGCGCAGGTCCTCGACGAGCGCGATCCGGTTGCCAAGCTCGTCAAGCTCGTGGCTGTAGACCGCAAACGGCTTGCCGTCGGTCTTCGCGCGGTACATCGCGAGATCGGCGCACCGCAGCAACTCGGGGGCATCGTCCGCGTCGCGTGGCGAGATTGCGATGCCGATGCTGGCGTTGATCCGTGCGCGCACGGAGCCCAGCTGGAAAGGCTCCTCGAGCCGCGAGCTCAGGCGCTGCGCGACGAGCGCGCCGTAGTCGACGTCCGCATCCAGCAGCACGACGGCGAACTCGTCGCCGCCCAGCCGGACGAGCAGGTCATCCGTGCGGATCGCGTTCTTCAAGCGCTGCCCGAGCTGGCGCAGGAGGTCGTCGCCGACCGAGTGACCGAACGAGTCGTTGATCTCCTTGAAGCGATCGAGGTCGATGAACAGAAACGCCAGCGTTCTCGGCTCGCTCGAGCCGTCGGCGCGCTCGTCGACGAGCGTGTCGATCAGCTCGAACAGGGCGCGGCGGTTCCCGAGCGTGGTCAGCTGGTCGGTGATCGCCTGCAGGTGGCGTTCGGCGTTGAGGATCCGGAGCTTGCTGAGCGAGGCGGCGAACCGGACGCCTGCGGCAGCGAGCGTCAGCGCCGCCAGGAACAGGGCGGTCAGGCCGACGTGGGTCACCGAGCTGGCGAATACGACCGCGAGCGCCCCGACGGCGGCGACGCCTGGGAGGCCGAAGCCAGGCTGGCTGACGTGCAGGCGCTGCCCGATCGGATTCGAGCGGACCCAGACCGAGGACGAGATCAGCAGGATCGACGTCGGCCAGGCGACGGCGTTGAAGATCGTTCCGACATGCGTCGCGCCGATCCCCGAGCCGAACAGGTTGAACGTGTCACCGACCGCGTTGATGGCGTATCCGGCTGACAGCATCAGCCACGGAAGCCGGCGACGCGTGGGCAGCACGGCAGTGGCGCCGACGACGAGCACCAGCAGCATCAGGTCCCCGATTGGGTAGACGATGTTGGTCGCCACGGAAGCGGTTGATCCCCCTGCCGCCTTCAGCACCCCCTGGAAGACGAAGGCCGCACACAGCGCCGCTGCGCCGAGGCCGGCGATCCCCCCGTCCAGCCACGTCTCGACGCTGAAGCGGCGCGCCTGGCGGCGGATCAGCAGCATCAGCGCCACATACGTCAGGGGGTAGAAGCAGATGTAGAAGGCGTCGGGCAGCCCGGGAGAGGGAGGCGCTCCGTTGTAGGCGGCGACGGCGACGTCGCCAAGCGACCAGGCCAGCAGCCCGAAGCCCAGCAGCAACGGCACCTGGCGCTGCCGCGCGTCCGATGCGATCCCCCTGGCGATGCAGAGGGCGCTCGCGACGATCTCGAACGCGGCGACGCCCCAGTAGTCGATCGCGGGCCAGACGACGCCGTTGCGGCGGACGATCTCCGAGACGATGTACGCGACCAGCAGGATCGCCATCACCGAGTAGACCGCCAGGACACGGATGTCCATCGGCCAGGAACGGCCTCGCGGACGCCCAGCCCCGGCTTCCGGGATGCGCGGCACGGCCACGCCCGTTGCGTGTGGGCTCACGATGTTCGACAACGGAACTCAGTCCCTCCCTAGTCGGATTCCGTTCCTGCTTGCTCCCTGGATCCGTGTCAGATCGACTTGACTGCCTATATCGACAGGTAACGAGCAGAACTGGACCTTTGCCAACACCTCCTAAACGAGCCCGGCCGGCGGTAGCTGAGCGAGGGTCCCTAGACTCCCAGGGGTGTCCGAGACGCTCGATCGACTGACCGACGGCGAGCCGCCCGCCGAGCCCGAGCCCGCTGAGATCGCCGACCCTAAGGCCGCCGCTCCCGACGAGTCCGACGAGCCCGCTGAGCTCGACCCCGAGGTCAAGGCCCGCCGCGACGCCGCGCTCGCGCATGTGCGCAAGTTCGGCGACCCCGTGCTGAACACGAAGGCCCGCGAGGTGGAGCGCTTCGACGACGCCTTGCGCGAGGAGGTGCAGCGCCTCGGGATGCTGATGCACGACGCGATGGGGATCGGCCTGGCCGCCACCCAGATCGGCCTGCTCAACCGCGTGTTCGTCTACCGGGTGCAGCCCGACGCGCCCCCTTCGGCGCTGGTCAACCCGGAGGTCAAGTGGACCAGCTCGGAGGAGGAGACGGCCGAGGAGGGGTGCCTCAGCCTGCCGCTCGTGCACGTCGACGTCGAGCGCCCCGCGCACGTCCGCGTCGAGGCCAGGGACGAGTACGGCGAGCCGCTGCTGGTCGAGGCGTCGGGGCTGGAGGCGAGGGTGATCCTGCACGAGCTCGACCACCTCGACGGCGTGCTGATCCTCAGCAAGACCACGCGCGAGCAGCGCAAGGAGGCGATGCGGCTGCTGCGCGAGCAGCAGTTGCAGCCGTCGTCGTGACACCCGGCTCCCGGTTGCGGCCGCCGGCATCGTCGTGAGAACCGTCTACCTCGGCACGTCGGCGTTCGCTGCCGCCGTGCTCGGCGAGCTGTACGAGTCTGCGCACCGGCCGGCGCTGGTGCTGACCAGGCCTGACCGCCCGAGGGGGCGGGGCCGGCGCGTGCAGCCACCGCCGGTCGCGATCGCCGCCCGTGATCTGGAGCTGGAGCTGTACCAGCCCGAGTCGGTCAACTCCGAAGCCGCCCGCGAGCTGATCGCGCAGGCGCAGCCGGAGGTGGTCGTCGTGTGCGCGTTCGGGGCGCTGATCAAGCAGCCGCTGCTGTCCGAGCAGCTGATCCTCAACGTGCACCCGTCGCTGCTGCCGCGGTGGCGCGGCGCGGCGCCGATCGAGCGCGCGATGATTGCGGGCGACGACCGTACGGGCGTCTCGATCATAGTGCTGAGAGAGGGGCTCGACAGCGGCCCCGTGTGCGGCCAGGCGGAGGAGCCGATCCGCGGCGACGATGACTACGGCAGCCTGTCGACTCGCCTGCAGACCCTGGGCGGCCGGCTGCTGCTCGAGACGCTCGACGAGATCGCCGCCGACGGACGCCCGACCTGCAGCGAGCAGGACGACGCCGAGGCGACCTACGCCGACAAGATCACGCCGGCGGATCGCCGCCTCGACCCGGGACAGCCGGCGGCGGCGCTGGCGCGCCGGGTGCGGGCGCTGAGCCCGCATATCGGAGCCTACGTGGAGCTGCCGGGCGGCGGTGGGCGCCTCGGGGTGCTGGCCGCGGAGGCGATCGCGGACCGCACGGCGGTCGTCGCCGATCCCGGCTCCGGGGGGGGCGCACACAGCTCCGACGCGAACGGCCTGCGACCGGGCGAGCTGAGCCTCGACGGGCGGCGGCCGCGCCTGGGGTGCTCGCCGGGCGTGCTCGAGCTGAGCGTCGTGCAGCCGCCAGGCAGGCGGCCGATGGTGGCCGAGGACTACCTCCGTGGCCTCCGCCGCTGAACGCCGCCGGGCTGGGGCGACGCGGCCGCAAGGCCGCGTCGCCCCAGCCCGCCAGTGCGCCTACACCGTGATCAGGCGGGTGTCCGAGCAGGGTGCCTATGCCGATCGCGCGTTCCACGCCGAGGCGAGCAGCCTCGAGCCGCGCGACCGGGCGCTGGCGATGCAGCTGGCGTACGGCACCGTGCAGCGCAAGCGCACGCTCGACGACATCCTCGAACGCTTGTCCGGGCGCCCGCCGGAGCGCCTCGACGCCCCTCTGCTGGCGGCTCTGAGGCTCGGCCTGTTCCAGCTCGCCTGGCTCGACGGCGTCGCCGCCCACGCCGCCGTCGACGACTCCGTGGAGCTGGCCAAGCAGCACGCCAATCGCGGGCACGGGCTCGTCAACGCCGTGCTCAGGCGCGCCGCGCGCAGCCGTCCGGAGCTGCTCGCTGGCTATCACGACGACGACCCCCACAGCGCTGCGATCATGCACTCGGTTCCCGACTGGCTGGCCGAGCTGTGGTGGCGCGAGCTCGGCCCGGAGACCGCCCGCGAGCTGCTGCGGACGGTCAACCAGCCGCCCGAGTCGGCGGTGCGCGTCAACACGCTGAAGGCTCCCGAGGCGCTCGCGCTGCCCGTCCCCGCCCACGCCGTCCCGGAGCTGCCAGAGGCGCGTGTGGTCGAGGCGCCGTTCGATCTGTTCGGCTCACGGCTGTGGCAGCAGGGCCTGGTGATGCCGCAGTCGCGCGGCTCGATCGCAGTGGCGCGCTCACTCGGCCCCAAGGCCGGTGAGCGCGTGCTCGACGTATGCGCAGCCCCGGGCGCCAAGACCACGCATCTGGCGGCGCTGATCGCCAACCGCGGCGAGGTCGTGGCGGTCGAGGTCCACCCCGGGCGAGCGCGGGCGCTGTCGGACGTAGTCGACCGGATGGGGGCCAGCTGCGTGCGCGTGCTCGAGGCCGACGCCCGCCGGCTGCCGCCGGAGCTCGGCAGCTTCGACGCGGTGCTCGTCGACCCGCCGTGCAGCGGCCTCGGGACGCTGCAGTCGCGCCCCGACCTGCGCTGGCAACAGCGGCGCGGCGAGATCGCGTCGCTGGCTGCCAAGCAACTGCAGCTGCTGGCCGCCGCCGCTGCCTTCGTGCGCCCCGGCGGCCGGCTCGTCTACTCGGTCTGCACGATCAGCCGCGCCGAAGGCGCCGGGCTGGTCGCGCGCTGGCTCGCCGAGACGCCAGACTTCCGGCTCGAGCACGAGCGCCAGCTGCTGCCCAGCCGCGAGCGCACCGACGGCTTCTACATCGCCCGCCTGGCCCGCGCCGGATGAGTCTGCGGCCGGGCCGGTCGTTAGGCTAGGTGCCGTGGCCGACGAGCCGGTCAACCTGGGCCCCGACTGCCCCGCCTGTGGCGAGCCGTGGCTGCGCCCCAGCGCAGTTCCGGGACACTACCGTTGCGTCAACTGCCTGCGGCGCTTCGAGCTGGTGTCGGTGTGCCCCAACTGCGGCGAGCATTCGACGATCGTGCGGATGTCGACCACGGCGATCGTGACCTGCAACCACTGCCACGGCAGCATGCTACGAGCGATCTGATGGCGACCGCCGCCCAGCCCGAGCGCCTCGCCCGCCCGCAGATCGCGCCGTCGATCCTGTCGGCCGACTTCGCCCGGCTCGGCGCCCAGGTGGCCGCGGTGACGGCGGCGGGCGCGCGGCTGATCCACGTCGACGTGATGGACGGCCACTTCGTGCCGCCGATCACGTTTGGCGCGGTCGCGGTCGCGGCGATCGCCGACCAGGTGCACGCTGCCGGTGGCGGGATCGACGTGCACCTGATGATCGAGCGGCCCGAGCGCTACGTCGCCGAGATCGCCGCGGCGGGCGCCGACAGCATCACCGTGCACCAGGAGGCGACGCCGCACCTCGCCTACGCGCTGGCCGCGGTCCGCGAGGCCGGCTGCACGGCCGGCGCGGCGATCAACCCGGCGACGCCGGCTGCGGCCCTGCGCGAGGTGAGCGAGGATGCGGTCGACCTCGTGCTGTGCATGAGCGTCAACCCCGGGTGGGGCAACCAGCAGCTGATCCCCGCCTCCTACGACAAGCTCAGGCGCCTGCGGGCGGCGCTGCCCGAGCAGGTGGCGCTGGAGGTCGACGGCGGCGTCCACGTCGACACGGCGCTCCTGTGCGCGGAGGCCGGGGCCAACCTGCTCGTCGCGGGCGCGGCGGTGTTTGGCGCCGCTGATCCCGGCGCGGCCTACGCGGAGCTGGCGAGCGCCGCCTGGCCGGCAGCGGGCTGACCAGATGCGCCCGGCGTCGCCTGGCCCGCGGCGGCCTGACCAGATGCCCGCGGCGTCGCCTGGCCCGGCGCCACCCGGTAGAGCACGGTCAGGATCAGCGCCAGCAGGCCGGCGGCGCCGCAGTAGCCGACCTCCACGCGCGTGACCTCGCCCGGGATCGTGTGCGAGACGACGAACGCGACGAACGCGCCCGCGGCGATCAGCCAGGCGCCGGCGGCCAGCGGCGCCCGGTCGCGCGCCAGCAGCGCCTGGTTGAGCGTGCCCGCGACCAGGTGGAAGCCCATCCCGACCCCAACCAGCGCCAGCCCCCAGCGTCCGTAGGCGCCGTAGCTGTCGGGCAGGAACGTGCGCATGACGAACGGGCCGATCGCCAGGAGAGCGATCGCGACGGCGGCCGCGAACGCCGCGATCACCAGCACCGTGAGCCGGATCGCGCGCTGGAACTCAACGCCCGAGCCGGTCGCCTCCATGCCCGTCAGGTGCGGCAGGATCGAGGTCTGGATCGCCTGGAACAGCTGCAGCGGCGCGCGCACGATCAACAGCACGTTGAACACGAACCCGGCCAGGCCCGAGGTGATCGAGCCGCCCGAGCTGGCCGCGACGATCAGCACGCCGGCGTTCATCAGCGTCTGCTCGGAGAACATGATCGCGACCACAGCGAACGCGAAGCCGCTTCCATGACGCAGCGACAGGTCGGTGGCGACCTGCTCGAGCTGGCCGTGCACGGGCCCCTCGCGGCCGGCGTCCGCAACCTCGATTCCCGGGCCGGCTCGTCGCCGCTTCGCCGGCCCGGCGCGTCCGAGTACGCCATCCTGCGCCGCGGGCGAGCGTGGCTCCGCGAAGGACCGCGGCTGCCCGATCGGCTCCCGCCCGCGCACGCGCGCAAACGCGAACGGGATCACGCACAGCGACACGAACGGGGCGGCCGCCATCCCCAGGCCGACGGCGCTCTGGCCCGAGCCGATCCCGATCGCCACCGCCAGCGCGAACAGGAAGCGGCTGGTCGACTCGAGGAACACCAGTGCCCCGTAAAGCGCAAACCGCTTGTGGCCGGCCAGCCAGCCGCGCGCGAAGTAGCTCGCCGCATACGCCATCACCCCGACCACGAGGATCCAGTAGAGGGCGCTCGAGCCGCTGAACAGGTGGCGCTCGACCGTGCGCCGCAACAACAGCGCGACGATCAGGAAGAGCACCGCGAACGACGACTGGATCAGCGCCGGCACGCGGAGGATGTGGATCGCCGGGGCGTGGCCGGGCGCGTACGGGCTCGCGCGCGCCTGGCGGTCAGCGATCGTGCGGCTCAGCAGCTGCTCGATCGGCCGGTAGATGACCGACAGGATCACGAACATGATCGCCCAGCAGATCGAGATCCGGCTGTAGGAGCTCTTGTCGAGCACGTGGCTGGCGGTCGCCAGGTAGGCGAACGTGAACACCCCGGTCGAGGCGATCCCGACCGACAGCACGCGGGCGCCGGAGGCGAACTGCTCGGCCGAGGCCGGTCCGCGCTCGACCGTCTGGGCCATCAGTCGACGCGCACCAGCAGCTGCGTCCACGGGAACGGCGCCCGTACCGCCACCACCTCGCCGTGGCGCGCGAGCAGCCGGGCGATCCCCCGGCGCGTCCAGTGGTTGACGTGCCCGGGGGTGTTGCCGAGCTCCGTCAGGTAGGCGCCGCGCGCGAGGTTGAGTACTCGCCACAGGGGCTCGTGCGGCACCGATACCAGCAGATGTCGCGACGCGACGCGCGCCATCTCGGCGATCACGCGGCCGGGCTCGGGCACGTGCTCGAGCACCTCGGTCGCGCAGACCAGCCCGAACTCGCCGTCGGCGTAGGGGAGGCCGGCGGTCACGTCGAGCTCGCGGAACTGTAGGTTGGCGCGACGCCGCCGCTGCCAGTGGGCGGCGAGCTTGGGGTCAGGCAGGTCGACGCCGACGACGCGACCGTCGCCGAGGCGGGCGGCCCAGCGCTCGGTCAGCACGCCCTCGCCGCAGCCGATGTCGAGGATCGAGCGGGGGTCCGCGGCGCGTAGCAGCTCGTCGAGCGTCCGCTCGAACCCCGCCATCAGCCTGCGCACCACCGGGTTGGTGGAGCCGTACTTGTCGAACGTGTTGCCGGTCGGGATCGTGGCGGCGGTCATGGGTGGGCGGAGATCGCCTGCCGCTCCTCGGTATCCTCCCCGGGCCGATCGGCGTCGTGCTCGGGTTGGTTGTCGCCGCCGCCGGCCCGCTGGTAGTGCGAGGGCTCGACCCCGAGCCGCAGCTCGATCCGCCGGACGCGCTCGAACGTGCGCTGCGACAGCGTCCGCTGGGCGTCGAGGAGGTCGCCGATCACGCCCAGCGCGCCGAGCAGCATCGCCGCGTTGAACAGGACGCCGCCGGCGATCAGCGACTGGATGTGGCCGCGAGCCGCGGTCGACGGATGCTCGGCGAAGATGATCAGGAAGCGGATGAAGATCGCCAGCGCGCCGGCGCCGAGCACAGCCGCGCCGGCCCAGAACACCTTCAGCGGCTGGTACTGCGAGTAGACGCGGAAGATCGACAGGGCGTTGCGGCGCACGTACGCGGCGGTCGACGGGAACAGCCGTGACGCGCGCGTCCGCGGATTCGTGCGGATCGGCACGTGCTCGACGTCGACCTGCAGCTTGCCTGCCTGGATCAGCGTCTCCAGCGTGTAGGTGAAGCGCGACACCGCCTGCGTCTGCAGCGCCGCCTCGCGGTTATATGCCCGGAACCCGGAGGTCGCGTCGGGCACGTCGGTTCCCGACGCCTGCCGCACGACCCACGACCCGAGCCGCTGCAGCAGCTTCTTGCGCGCCGAGAAGTGCGTGATCGTCCGCACCTGTCGGTCGCCGACGACCATGTCGGCGGTGCCCGCCACGATCGGCGCCGCCAGCTTGGCGATGTCGGCCCCCTCGTACTGGTTGTCGGCGTCGGTGTTGACGATCACGTCGGCGCCGAGCTTCAGGCATGCGTCGAGCCCGGCCTGGAAGGCGGTCGCGAGCCCCTTGTTGTTGGTCAGGCGCACGATGTGGGTGACGCCGTGCGCCTCCGCGACCGGGATCGTCGCGTCGGTCGAGCCGTCGTCGACGATCAGCCACTCGACGGTGTCGAACCCGGGGACCTCGCGAGGCAGCGCCGCCAGCGTCGCCGGCAGCTGCTGCTCCTCGTTGAAGCAGGGGATCTGGATGATCAGTTTCATCGCGACGTCCAGGCGCTTAGCCGCTCCTGCACACGGTAGCGGGATGGCGGCCGTCGGCGGGGGCCGTTGCCGGCGGTGGAGCGCGCCGAGCGCTGGATGCGCTCGGCGCGCTCCGGCATATGCTTGCAGTGTGTCGACAACCAGCGAGGTCGACGAGCACCATCTCTCGCGCGCGCTCGAGCTGGCGGCGCGCGGCTGGCCGCACGTCAGCCCGAACCCGCTTGTCGGAGCCGTGATCGCGGCCGGCGAGGAGACGCTCGGCGAGGGCTTTCACCGCGCCGCCGGCGAGGCTCACGCCGAGGTCGAGGCGATCCGCGCCGCCGCCGGGCACGACCTGTCCGGGGCGACGCTGTACGTGTCATTGGAGCCCT
The DNA here is from genome assembly GCA_030038955.1 of Solirubrobacteraceae bacterium. Taxonomy (GTDB): domain Bacteria; phylum Actinomycetota; class Thermoleophilia; order Solirubrobacterales; family Solirubrobacteraceae; genus Palsa-465. Next base: position 10,874 of record JASHQV010000195.1, on the reverse strand, counting down.
GCTGCCACCAGGGGCGCACGCCGCCGTGCACCGAGGCGATCCAGGATGCCGGGATCCAGCGGGTGGTGGTGGCCTCCGACGATCCCTCCGCGCACGCCGCCGGACGGGGGCTGGGGATCCTGCGGGACGAGGGGATCGAGGTGGTGCTCGCCGACGGCGAGCTGGCCGCCCAGGCGCGCCTCATGAACCAGCCGTTCCGCAAGCACGCACGCACGGGCCGGCCGTGGGTCGTGTTCAAGTCGGCGATGTCGCTGGACGGCAAGGTCGCGACGCACACCGGCGACTCGCGGTGGATCTCGGGCGAGGCGAGCCGCCGCCTCGCGCACGAGTGGCGCTCGGCGCTCGACGCGGTCGTCGTCGGCATCGGCACGGCGATCGCCGACGACCCGCTGCTGACGGCGCGGCTGCCGGGCGCGGCCCGCGCCCGGCAGCCGCGCCGGGTCGTGTTCGACTCGCTCGCCCGCCTGCCGCTCGAGTCGCGCGTGATCGCCGACGCCCCGCGGGTGCCGCTGACGGTCGTCGTCTCCAGGGCGGCGCCGCGCGCGGCGATCGACACGCTGAAGACGCACGGCGTCGACGTGGTCGTCGCGACCGGCGAGAACGAGCCGGCCCGCGTCTGCTCGGCGCTCGAGCAGCTGGGGGCGATCGGCGTCACCTCGGTGCTGCTGGAGGGCGGTCCCCGTCTCGCCGGCTCGTTCCTCGACGCCGGCCAGATCGACGAGATCCGGCTGTTCATGGCGCCGCTGATCCTCGGTGGGCGCAACGCGCGCGATCCGCTGGAGAGCGAGGGAGTGGAGAAGATCGCCGACGCGATCGGGACGCTGACGATGGAGTGCGAGCGGGTGGGGGAGGATCTGCTGATCACCTCGCGGGTCAAGGAGTGGTGATGTTCACGGGGCTGATCGCCGAGGTCGGGCAGATCACCGCGGTCGAGCCGACCGGCGACGGTCACCTGCTGACGATCCGCACGCGGCTCGCTTCCGAGCTGTCGGAGGGCGACTCGGTGGCCGTCGACGGCGTCTGCCTGACCGCCACCGCGGTCGACGGCGACAGCTTCCGCGCCGACGCGATGAACGAGACCTTGCGGCTGACCTCGCTGGCCGAGCTGCGGCCGCCCGCTGCGGTCAACCTCGAGCTGCCGTTGCGGGCCGGCGACCGGCTCGGCGGCCACATCGTGCAGGGCCACGTCGACGGCGTCGGCAGGGTCGCGTCGGTTGCCCAGGACGGCTTCGCCCGACGGCTCCAGATCGAGGCGCCGGCGGCGCTGTTGCGCTACGTCGCCCACAAGGGCTCGATCGCGGTAGGCGGCGTGTCGCTGACGGTTGCGGAGCTGGGGCAGCGATGCTTTACCGTTTCGCTGATCCCCGAGACACTGGAGCGGACGAACCTGGGCACGCTGGCGCCCGGGGACCGCGTCAACCTGGAGGTGGACGTGCTGGCGAAATACGTGGACAGGCTGATCGCGCGATGACCGCTACCGGACAGGCCTTCGCCACCGTCGAGCAGGCGCTGGAGGACATCGCGGCCGGCCGGATGGTGGTCGTGGTCGACGACGAGGATCGCGAGAACGAGGGCGATCTGGTGATGGCCGCGCAGTTCGTGACGCCGGATGCGATCAACTTCATGACGCGTCAGGCGGGCGGCTGGATCTGCCTGGCGCTGACGCCGGAGCGATGCGACGCGCTCGGGCTCGAGCTGATGACGCTGAAGAACGAGAGCGCCCACCAGACGCCGTTCACGGTCACGATCGAAGCGCGCGAGGGAGTCACGACCGGGATCAGCGTGCACGACCAGGCGCACACGATGCAGGTCGCGATCGACCCCACCAAGGGGCCCGAGGACATCGTCAAGCCCGGCCACGTGCGACCGTTGAAGGCGAAGCCCGGAGGAGTGCTCGAGCGGACCGGTCACACCGAGGCATCGGTCGATCTCGCGCGGCTCGCGGGGGTCAACCCGGCCGGGGTGATCTGCGAGGTCCAGAACGAGGACGGTTCGATGGCGCGCGGCGAGGAGCTTGCGCTGTACGCCTTCAAGCACGGCCTGAAGCTGATCACGATCGCCGATCTGATCTCCTACCGGCGGCGTACCGAGAAGCTGGTGGAGCGGGTCGCGTCGGCGGCGCTGCCGACCGCGTTCGGGGACTTCACCGCCGTCGGCTACCGCTCGCTGATGGACAACAAGCACCACGTGGCGCTGGTCAAGGGCGAGGTCGCCGGGGTCGAGGACGTGCTCGTCCGCGTCCACTCGGAGTGCCTCACCGGCGACGTCTTCCACTCGCTGCGCTGCGACTGCGGCGAGCAGCTGCAGTCGGCGCTGGCGATGGTGCAGGACGAGGGGTGTGGCGTCGTGCTCTACCTGAGCCAGGAGGGCCGCGGCATCGGGCTGCTCAACAAGCTGCGCGCCTACAAGCTCCAGGAGGAGGGGTTCGACACGGTCGAGGCCAACCTGCAGCTGGGGCTGCCGGTCGACCTGCGCGACTACGGGATCGGCGCCCAGATCCTGTCGGACCTCGGGCTCACCAGCATCCGCATCCTCACCAACAACCCGAAGAAGATCTCCGGCCTGTCCGGCTACGGGCTGTCGGTCACCGATCAGATCCCGCTGCAGCCGCTGCCGAACCCGCACAACGTCGCCTACCTGCGCGTCAAGCGCGACAAGATGGGCCACACGCTGCATCACCAGGGGCTCCCGCTCGACGAGGAGATGCTGCGCGAGGAGGAGAGCCGCGACGCGCACACCGACCGGCAGCCGGCGGAGGATCAGGCAGATGGCGATTGAGCCTGGTGCCGCCACGGCGCTCGACGAGCGCGTCAGCGTCGATGGTCGCGTCGCCCTGTGCGTGTCGCGCTTCTACGAGCGGCTGGCCGACGCGCTCGAGCAAGGGGCCCGCGAGGCGCTCGCCGAGGCCGGCGTCAGTGAGATCGATCGCCATACCGTTCCCGGCGCGTTCGAGCTGCCGCTGGCCGCCAAGTACGCGGCCGAGAGCGGCCGCTACGTGGCGGTCGTGTGCCTCGGCGCGGTGATTCGCGGCGACACCGATCACTACCAGTACGTGTGTGCCGAGGCCGCGCGCGGGATCTCGCAGGTGCAGCTGCTGACCGGCGTTCCGGTTGGCTTCGGGTTGCTCACGGTGGACACGATCGAGCAGGCGCGGGAGCGCGTCAAGGGCGGCTCCAAGCGCGACACCGGACGGCACGCGGTCGCCGCCGTGCTGGCGTCGCTGGCGATCAGGCGGGAGCTGTCCGAGCGCCCGCGCACGCCGGATGACGTCGGCGCCCCCCAATCGAGCGAGGCCGGAAGCCGAGCGAGCGGCAAGCCGGCGGGCTTTGCGGTATGAGCGAGGCCACTGACTCCGGACTCGAGCGGCTCGTCTCGATCGGCGCGGCGGCCAGTACCCTGGGCGTCAGCGTCGACACGCTGAGGCGCTGGGAGCGCGCCGGCCGGGTGCGCTTCGAGCGCCGCGGCAACCGCCGGTTCGTGTCCTCTGAGGATCTCTCGACGCTGCTTCGCGAGCGCGGCGCCACCGGCCTGTCGAGTGCTCGCAACCGCCTGCAGGGGGTCGTCGTGGCGGTCAAGCGGGACGATGTCATGGCCCAGATCGAGATGGCCTGCGGTCCCTTCCGGATCGTCTCGCTGATGTCGCGCGAGGCCGCCGACGAGCTCGGCCTCGAGCCCGGCGCCGCCGCCACCGCCGTGGTCAAGGCGACGACCGTGATCGTCGAGACCCGGTAGCGACGGCTGGTCGCGCGTTCCGGCCGACGTACGCGCGGCGCTCAATCCGGACACGTATCCACGCACGCGGCGTCATACCTGAGGCGTACGCGCGCCGCAAAAGTTCACTCTCGCGGTCGTTGTGACGTCCGCGAGTCGGCCATAGCTTGTCTCCGTGCCGCTTCGGTCACGGCGGCTGTGGGCTGCCCAACCGAGCGAGAGGCGATGACGATGGCGGACGCGAGAATCGAGGCGAGAGAACGGCTGGGGGTCGACTGGCGACGGGCCGAGTTCGTGCTCACGGCGCTCGGGTTCCTCGGCTTCATCACGCTGCCGATCCGGATCACCACGGTCTACGGCGGACTTCCGGCGCACCCGCTGCTCGTGCACGTGCCGGTCGTCTTCATCCCGGTCACGATCCTCTGCGCGATCGCGTGCATGATCAGGACCGAGTGGCTCTCGCGCTACGGAATCGCGTTGGCGGTCGTGTCGATCGGGACGATGAGCTCGATCTTCCTGACGATGCAGGCTGGCGCTGCGCTCGAGCGTGCGCTGCATCTCACCGGCAGGGCCGCCCACCTGATCTCGGAGCATTCACAAGCGGCTCACATCCTCGCCGTCATCTACGTGCTGTTCACGGCGGTCGTGATCGTCACCTTCGCCGCGCAGCGGATTTCCTGCGGCCGGCCTACCGGCCTCGGGATCCTCGACAGCGTGCTCTCCTTGCGCAGCACCTTCACGGTGCTGCGAGCGCTGCTCGTCGTGCTCGCGCTCGCGTGCGCAGGGATGGTCTTCCGCGTTGGTGACCTCGGCGCCAGAGCTGTCTGGCAGGGTCGCATCCAAGCCGCGGCTGCGACTGCTCCGCGCCCTCCGGCATGAGCCCGCGGTCGTGCGCTCCTCGCAAACAGACATACGTCGCGACCGCATGACCGCATGATGCGACCTTCGCGACAGGAGTATGCGCACACCAAGGTCCCGGAGATCACCTCTTGGTTCTGGGTCACGAAGATCGTGATGACGGCGACCGGCGAGGCGATCTCCGACGCGATGAATCAGCAGCTGGGGCCGGCGATCGCCGTCCCGATCATGGTCGTCCTGATGGGTGTCACACTGCGCTGGCAGCTTCGCCAGGACCGTTACCGCACGCTCCCGTACTGGTCGGTCGTCGCCGCGATCAGCATCTTCGGAACGTCAGCCGCGGATGGCTTTCATGTCGGGCTTGGCTGGAGCTACAAGGTGACGACGGTGATGTTCGCCGTGATCCTCGCGTTCGTCTTCGTCCGCTGGCGCCGCCGCGAGGGAACGCTCGACATCCACAGCATCTTCAATCGCCGTCGCGAACGCTTCTATTGGCTGACGGTGCTTGCGACGTTCGCGCTCGGCACGGCGCTTGGGGACTTCACCGCAACGATCCTGCAGCTCGATTACCTGCCCTCATTCCTGCTGTTCGGCGGCGTCATCCTGGTCCCGCTCGTGCTCCGCTTCGGGTTCTCGATCAACGCGGTCTTCTGCTTCTGGTTCGCGTACACGATCACCCGGCCGTTCGGAGCCTCCTGGGCTGACTACAGCGACATGCCGATCGACCAGGCGGGACTCAACCTCGGGCAGATCCCGACAGCGATCTACCTCGGGGTCATCTCGATCTCCCTCGTCGGCTACATGCACGCCAAGCGGATCGGATGTCGGCAGCCCGCCGGCGCAGCCGACCTCTCGCCACTTCTCGTCCCCGAGGCCGATTGACGGGCCGCGGCCGGCCACGCTCGGCGCTGCGGAGCCCGAAGCACCCGCGCGCCACACTGTTGGACATGGGCCGGTCTTCGGATGAGGTGATTGTCGCCGGGATCCACAGGCTGACGCGGCGCGTGGTGCCGCTCGCGCGTGCCCATCCCCTCGGCGCCGACATCGTCGCCGCGATCCTGCTGGCGGCCGCCAGCCTGATCGGCCTCGCGGTCCAGGGCCGCCTGCACCACATCGACACGATCGTCTTCTGCGTGCTGCTGAGCGCCGTGCTCCCGTCGCACTCGATTGACCGCCGGCTCGCGTTCGGCCTGGTGGCGCTCGTCGCGCTCGTCCAGTGGATCGCCTCGACCCCGCAGATCGCCGACGGGGCCGTGCTCATCGCACTGCTCTGGGTCGCCCTCGACGGCGCGCCCGCGGAGATGGCGATGGCCGCGGTGATCGTCCTCGCGGGAGCGGTGATGGCTGCGCTGCGCTGGTCGCCCCACGACCCCGCCAAGGTGTGGGTGGGGATCACCGGGCTGGCGGTCGCGGCGGGCGCCCTCGGGCTGGTCATCCGCGAGCGACGTGCGCTCGTCGCCTCCCTCAACGAGCGCGCCGCTCGGCTAGAGCTCGAGCGCGACCAGGAAGGGCGCTTGGGCGCTGCCGCCGAGCGGGCTCGAATCGCTCGCGAGATGCACGACATCGTCTCGCACAACCTGACCGTGATGATCGGGCTCGCCGATGGCGCCTCCTACGCGCTCGGGACATCCACCGAGTCAGCCGAGACCGCGATGCAGCGCATCTCGCATACCGGCCGTCAGGCACTCGAGGAGATGCGCCGCCTGCTAGGAGTGCTGCACGAGCAACCCGAATCCGGCTCCTACAAGCCCCAGCCCGGACTCGACCGGCTAGACGACCTGCTCGCCCGCGTTGAGGCAGCCGGAGTGCCTGTCTCGATCGCGCTCGACGGCGATCCCCACCAGCTGTCCGGCGGCGTCCAGCTGACCGTCTTTCGCGTCGCCCAGGAGGCACTGACAAACACGCTCAAGCATGCCGGTCGCCCTGCCAGCGCGCACCTCGAGCTGCGCTGCGCCGCAAACCGCGTCGTGCTCGAGATCACCGACACGGGCGGTGGGCTCGACGAACGCGAGGCGCTGCCCTCCGCGGGCCGCGGTCTCTACGGGATGCGCGAGCGAGCTGCCGCCTATGGCGGCGAGCTCCACGCCGGGCCGCGCACGCAGGGCGGCTGGAGCGTGCGCCTGATGCTGCCCACCGACGCCGTCACCGCGGTCCGGTGGCCTGCGATCCAAGGCGAACGCTGATGTCGACCCGAGTTCTGCTCGTCGACGACCAAGAGCTGATGCGGATGGGCTTTCGCATGGTGATCGACAGCCAGCCTGACCTCGAGGTGGTCGGCGAGGTCTCGAACGGCCGCGACGCTGTCGCCGCGGTCGCCCGATTGACCCCTGACGTCGTGCTGATGGACGTGCGCATGCCCGAGCTCGACGGCGTCGAGGCGACTCGCCGGATCGTCGAGGCGCGAAGTGCTTCACGGGTGATCATCCTCACCACTTTCGACCTCGACGAGTATGTCTATGCGGCGTTGCGCGTCGGCGCGAGCGGATTCCTGCTCAAGGACGCGGAGCCAGCCGCGCTGCTTTCGGCGATTCGCGTGGTCGCTGCCGGCGACGCGGTGATCGCGCCGGGCGTCACCCGGCGGCTGCTGACGACCTACGCCCACCGACTGCCCGCTCCTGCAGTCCGAAGCCCGGCTGAGCACCCGCTGCTCGAGCAGCTGACCGCCCGTGAATGCGATGTCCTGCTGCTCGTTGCGCGTGGCCTCTCCAACGCTGAGATCGCGCAGCAGCTCGTGGTCACCGAGGCAACGGTCAAGACCCACGTCCGGCGGATCCTCGCCAAGCTCGATCTCCGCGACCGCGTGCAGATCGTCGTCTTTGCCTACGAGAACGGGCTCATCGCGCCGACCCCGTCCTTGCAGATCCGCTCCTGACGCGGGCGCAAGGCAGCCACACCGCGCGTCTGCCCACGCGCGCAAGGGCTGCCGCCGACTGCGCGCAACGTCGATCGAGTCCGTCCACCGGCTCCGCGCTGACCCGCGACGCGCGGTCTATACTCGCCGCCGATGTCGAAGGTCTGTCACATCTGCGGCAAGGGCCCGTCGTTCGGCAACAACCGGAGCTACTCGATGAGGGCCACCAGGCGCCGCTTCGAGCCCAACCTCCAACGGGTCCGGATCGATGACGGCGGCACCCCCCGCCGGGTCTACGTGTGCACTCGCTGCCTGAAGGCGGGCAAGGTCACGAAGGCTCGCTGACCGCTCGTGGCCTGACGGCGTGGGACTAGTTCTCCTACGGACCCTGACTGCGATCGCAGCGCTTTGACCGATCCAGCGATCCTCCGTTTCCGGGCGCTGGTCGAAGCCGGGCTGAGCGCGCTCGAGGAGCGCCGCGAGGAGGTCAACGACCTCAACGTGTTCCCCGTGGCCGACGGCGACACCGGCGACAACATGGTGCTGACGCTGCACTCGGTGCTGCAGGAGCTCGATCGGCTGATCGCCGCCTCCGAAGGCAGCATGATCGACGACATCGGCCGCGAGGAGATCGTCGCCTCCGTCGCCCGCGCCGCGCTGCTGGGCGCGCGCGGCAACTCGGGGGTGATCCTCTCGCAGCTGATCCGCGGCGCTGCCGAGGAGCTCGCCAGTCGCCCGGGTGAGCTGGTCGACCCGGTGCTGATCGGTGCCGCGCTCGCCCGCGCCGCCGACCAGGCGTACGGGTCGGTGCGCGACCCCGCCGAGGGCACGATCCTGACGGTCGTGCGCGAGATGTCGGGCCGCGTCGCCCGTGAGCTGGCGCACATGCAGGAGCCGCGCCTCGGCCCCGAGGTCAGCGCCGCCGAGCAGGACGAGCAGATCGCCGAGATGATCGAGCGTGCGCTCGAGTCGGGCGAGCGGTCGGTCGAGCGCGGGCCCGACCTACTGCCGATCCTGCGCGAGGCCGGCGTCGTCGACGCCGGCGGGTACGGGCTGACGGTGCTGCTGGCAGGGATCGCTGGCGCGCTGCGCGGCACCGAGCCGCTCGCGCTCGAGCACCAGGCGGTCGCGGACGGCGCCCGCATCACCCATCCCCACCACGCCTCGGCCACCTATCGCTACTGCACGAACTTCGCGGTCACCGGCAGCGACCTGAGCCAGCGGGAGTTCGTGCGCGAGCTCGAGCGGATCGGCGACTCGGTGCTGGTCGTCGGCGACGCGACGACGCTGAAGGTGCACGTGCACACCGACGAACCCGACGCCGCCACGGCGCTGTTCGCGTCGGCCGGGACGGTCTCACGGATCGACATCGCCGACATGCGCGAGCAGGTCCGCGACCGTGACGAGCGGCTGAACGAGGCCGTCGCTGCCGCCGGCGCGGTCTGCGGTGCGCTGGCGGTGATCACCGGCGACGGCTTCCGCGAGCTGTTCCGCGGGCTCGGGGTGACCACGCTCGACGGCGGGCCGACGCTCAACCCGTCGACCTACGACCTGCTCGCCGCGATCCACGAGATCGCCGCCGAGGAGATCGTCGTGCTGCCGAACAGCGCCAACGTGTTCATGGCCGCCGAGCGAGCCGCGGCGCTGTCCGACAAGCAGGTGCAGGTGATCTCCACCCGCTCGCTGCAGGCGGGGCTGGCCGCCGCCGTCGGCATCGACCCCGCGCGGTCCGCCCGCGACAACGCCGCCGCGATCGCCCACATCCTCGAGCAGCTTCACACCGGCGCGGTCGCTCCGGCCGCCCGCGATGACCTCCAGGGCCGCTTCCACCAGGGCGAGGCGGTCGGCTTCGTCGACGATCAGATCGTCTCCTGGGGCCGCCCCCGCGAGACCCTGCGCGAGGTGCTGGTCAACCTCGCCGACGAGGCGGAGCTGGTCACCTGCCTGCGCGGCTCAGACGCGCCGCTGGACGACGCCGCCGTGCGCGCGCTGGTCGACGGCGAGGTCGAGCTGGAGCTGTCGAACGGCGGCCAGGAGCGCTACTGGTGGCTGCTGTCAGCCGAGTAGCCATCCTCGTTTAGGGCAGTCCGGCCGTCCTCCTTTAGGGCGGTCCGCTCCGGAGCGTCCGCCTCGGGCCGATCGCGGGGCTCCGGCAGCGGGCCGGACAGCTGCTCGATCGACCGCGTCAGCCGATCGATCGGCTCGACCAGGGCATCGCGGTCGGCCTTCTGCTCGAGCAGCAGCCGCAGCCCCGCCAGCTCGCGGGCGAGGAACTCCGTCTCGGCCAGCGCCCGTGCGTTCGTCTCCCGGTCGCGCTCCACCTCATCCTTGTCGCGGTCGGCCTGCCGGTTCTGAGCCAGCAGGATCAGCGGCGCCGCATACGCGGCCTGAGTGGAGAAGACGAGGTTGAGGAGGATGAACGGGTACTTGTCCCAGAGGCCGTTCACGCCGGCGGCGACGTTGATCCCGATCCACAGCACGACGATCACGCTCTGCACCGCCAGGTACCGCCCGGTGCCGAGGAACCGCGCGATCGACTCCGCCCAGCGAGCGAACGCGTCGGCGTCGTAGCCGGAGCGCACGGCCGCGCCGCGCGGAACGCCGAGGTTGTCGCGGCGCGCCATCGCTAGCCGGCCTCGGTCACTCGCCAGTCGGCCGGCAGCAGCCGGTCGACGACGTCGTCGACCGTGACCGCGCCGAGCAGCCTGTCCGATGCATCGACCACCGGGATCGCGACGATGTCGTAGGCGGCCAGGCGCTCGGCGACCTCGCGTTCGCTGCTGCCGGGGGCCAGCGGCTCGCACTCCTCGTCGATGCACCGTGCAAGCGGCTTCGACGCCGCCTCGCGCAGCAGCCGCTGGAAGCCGGCGACGCCGAGGAAGCGCCCGGTCGGCGTGTCCAGTGGCGGCCGGCAGACGAACACCTGTGCGGCCAGCGGCGCCGGCACGTCCGGCTGCCGCAGCCGCGCCAGCGCATCCGCCACGGTCGCAGCCGGCGCCAGCACGATCGGCTCGGGGGTCATCAGCCCGCCGGCCGTGTCCGGCTCGTAGGTCAGCAGCCGTCGCACCGGCGCGGCCACGCCGGGATCCATCTCGGCGAGCAGCCGTGCCCGCTCGTCGGTGGGCAGCTCGCCCAGCAGGTCGGCGGCGTCGTCGGCGTCCATCGCGTCCAGTATGCGTCCCACCCGCGCCGGCGCGAGCCCCTCGATCAGACGCAGCTGCTCGTCCTCGGGCAGCTCCTCCAGCAGCGTCGCCAGCCGGTCGTCGTCGAGCGCGCCCGCCAGCAGCCGGCGGCGGCCGAGTGGCAGCCGTCCGATCGCGCTCGCCATCTCGGCCGGGTGCAGCGCCCCGAGCGTCGCCGCCTGGCGGTCGAGCGGTCGCTCCTCCTCGAACAGCTCGCCGGCCTCGCTCCAGTCCAGCAGCGCGGGCGTGCGCCCGAGCCCCGGCACGCGGCT
>JASHQV010000194.1 GCA_030038955.1 Solirubrobacteraceae bacterium | reverse complement strand
TGGCGTCGGTGAAGCGGTTGCCGACGAGCTGCATTCCGTCGCCGGAGTCGCCTGCGAAGCGGATGATCACCCGCCCCCGGTCCTGCACCGTCTTGCTTGCGCCAATCGCCAACTGCCGATCCTTTATGGCAAGCATAGACCCGCGGCAGGACGGGTGGGGTTCGGACACACGATCTTGGGGCGGGCGGCGGCCTTCGGGCCGCCGCCCGCAGTCGCGGGAAGCCACACCCAGCGGTCGCAGGAAGCCGCCGCCCGCACTCGCAGGAAGCCACACCCAGCGGTCGCGGGAAGCCGCCGCCCGCACTCGCAGCGGGTCGCCGTAGCCGCGGCGAGCCGCCGAGCTACAGCTTGACTACGTTGATCGCCTTGGGCCCCTTGGGACCGGCCTCCTCCTCGTAGGAGACCTTCACACCCTCGGCGAGCGAACGGTAGCCGTCAGCCTGGATCGAGGTGTGGTGGACGAACAGGTCGCGGCTGCCCTCATCGGGAGTGATGAAGCCGAAGCCCTTCTCGTCGCTGAACCACTTGACCGTACCGGTTGGCATATCTGACTCCTCCGCTTGATAGTGCTGCTACCGGCGGAGGACCTCTGAGCACCACGCACGGCCTGCACCTGCTGGACACACCGCCTGTGGGGCGGCCTTTACGGCTGGCACCGTAGCACGGGCCAGTCGCACGCGACACCCGAGTCCTCCCGTGATCACAGGCGGTTCACACTTGTCGCATGGACGATCCGATGCCGATCGGCGGCGGCGCAGCGATCCCGCTGGCAGACGTGGAGCTGCGCTCGAGCCGCTCGTCGGGGCCCGGTGGGCAGCACACCAACGTGACCGAGTCGCGGATCCAGGCGAGCCTCGAGCTGACGACCTGCGGCGGCCTCGACCCCGAGCAGCGCCGCCGGCTGATCGCCACGCTCGGCCCCCGGGTCACCGCGGTCGCCCAGGACACGCGCAGCCAGATGCAGAACCGTGAGCTCGCGCTCGCCCGCCTGCAGCAGCGCCTGCGGCGGGCGCTGGTGCCGCGAGCGCCGCGCCTGCGCACGAAACCGTCGGCCGCCGCCGTCGAGCGCCGGCTCGAGGGCAAGCGCCGCCAGTCGCAGCGCAAGCGCGCCCGCCGTCCCCCTGGCGAGGACTGAGCGCCCGTCCCCGGAGAGGACCGGCCGGCAGCGGGGTCACCACGATCTTGGGCGAGGGCTTGCCGGCAATACGCTCCAGTGAGCCTCCCGCAAACATTGCACCCGAAATGGCGGCCCCGGATGACCACTGACCTTTGTCCTCGGATCCTCGTGCAGCGCTGCTGCACCACGGGACCACCGGCGTTCCGCCGGCGGTGCCCGTCCTCGGCCAGCGGCTCCCGAACCTCGCCATTTCACGCACGACGCTCCCGGGAGACCCACTAGCGATGCGCTGGCTGATCGACGGCATGAACGTGATCGGCACCCGTCCGGACCGCTGGTGGCAGGACCGTGACGCCGCGATGCTGAGACTCGTCGACCTGCTCGAGCGCTGGGCGGTCGCGGAGGGCGAGGACGTGGTGGTCGTGTTCGAACGACCACCCTCGCCGCCGATCCGCTCGACCGTGATCGAGGTCGCCAACGCCCCGCGTCCGCGGTCTCATGCGGGCGACGACGAGATCGTGCGCCGCCTGCAGGCCGATCCGGACGTCCGGGCCGTGCGCGTGGTCACCTCCGACCGTGCGCTGACCGAGCGCGCGGAGGCCGCGGGCGCCACCGTCGAGCGCGCCGACTCGTTCCGCCTGCGGATCGAGGCCCGATGAACGCGTCGCGCGGTGCCTTGATACCGATCGCGATAAGTACGGTCCCATTCGAGCGGGCCCTGACGGTGTCCGGCCATGTCCTCGTCGGCTCGCGCAGCGCTGCTGCCACCACCAACTTCGCTGGCGGTGCCGGCCTCCTGCGTCCTCGCCGTCCATCCGTCAGTGCCCACTTTCGGTGCGACACCGCCTATCGCGGGCAGCACTTAGCGACAACTCTTTGGGTCAGACCCGGCGCGCTGCGACAATTCGCTTGAGCGATGGCCGATGAACCTACCCGCCGACCACTGCCGGGCCGACCGCGCACCGGGCAGTCGCCGCCGCCGCACCCCGGCTGGCGGGTGACGCCCGCGCCCGACGGGCGCGGCGGCCAGAAGCCGCAGAGGCCTCCTCCGCGCCGCAACCAGCGGTTCATCCTGGTGCTCATGGTGCTCGGCCTGCTGGCCGTGAACCTGTGGATCTCGTCCCGGGCACTGCAGCCCAACACCCGCGTCCAGATCCCCTACCTCCCGACCTTCTACAACCAGCTTGAGAAGGGCAATGTCGCCTCGATCTCGTCGACCAGCGGCGCCGTCCAGGGCACGCTCAGGACCGCGATCCGCTATCCCGCGAGCAGTTCCAGCGCCCCCTCGACGATCTACTTCTCGACCCAGATCCCGTCGTTCGCCAACAACCAGCAGCTGTTCAGCGAGCTGCAGAAGGAGCATGTGACGGTCAACGCCAAGAACCCGAACCAGGGCGCCTCCTTCTTCGACGAGCTGATCTTTGGGTTCGGCCCGACGATCCTGTTGGTGCTGCTGTTCGTGTTCCTCATGCGCCGCGCCGCCGGCGCGGGCGGCGCTGGCGGGCTGATGTCGTTCGGGCGCTCGCGGGCGCGGCGCGTGGAGGCGGCCGACCAGCAGGTGACCTTCCACGACGTCGCCGGCATCGACGAGGCCAAGGACGAGCTGTACGAGATCGTCGATTTCCTCAAGAACCCCGACAAGTACCTGAAACTGGGCGCCAAGATCCCGCGCGGGGTGCTGCTCAGCGGGCCGCCGGGCACCGGCAAGACGCTGCTCGCTCGGGCGGTCGCCGGCGAGGCGGGCGTGCCGTTCTTCCAGATGTCGGCCTCCGAGTTCGTCGAGATGATCGTCGGCGTCGGCGCCTCGCGCGTGCGTGACCTGTTCGCGCAAGCGAAGGCGGCCGCGCCGGCGATCATCTTCATCGACGAGCTCGACGCGATCGGCCGCTCGCGATCGGCCGGGGCGCCCAACTTCAGCGGTGGTCACGACGAGCGCGAGCAGACGCTCAACCAGATCCTCACCGAGATGGACGGGTTCGACCCGCGCAGCGGCGTGATCGTGCTCGGCGCGACGAACCGCCCGGAGATCCTCGACAAGGCGCTGCTGCGGCCGGGCCGCTTCGACCGGCGCGTGGTCGTGCAGCCGCCGGACCGCGCCGGCCGCGAGGCGATCCTCAGGGTGCACACGCGCTCGGTGCCGCTCGGCAACCACGTCGACCTCGGGCAGATCGCCGCCACCACCCCCGGCATGGTCGGCGCTGATCTCGCCAACCTCGTCAACGAGGCGGCGCTGCTGGCCGCCAAGCGCGACCACCCGACGGTCACCCAGGAGGACTTCACCGCCGCGCTCGAGCGGATCGTGCTGGGCGCGGCGCGCAGCGTGATGATGAGCGACGAGGACAAGCGGCGCACCGCCTACCACGAGGCGGGGCACGCGATCGTTGGGATGCTGACGCCGGGCGCCGACCCGGTCCGCAAGGTCTCGATCATTCCTCGTGGCCAGGCGCTCGGCGTCACCTTCTCGGCCCCCGACGCTGACCGCTTCAACTTCGACCAGCGCCACCTGATGGCTCAGATCAAGGTGGCGCTTGGCGGCCGCGCGGCCGAGGAGATCGTGTTCGGCGATCACACCACCGGTGCCGAGTCAGACATCCAGCAGCTCACCCGGATCGCGCGCTACATGGTCGGGCGGTGGGGCATGAGCAACATCATCGGTCCGGTCGCCGTAGTCCCGTCCGAGAGCGACGGGATGCTGCTGCCGGGCGTCTCGGAGACCTCCGACGAGACCCAGCGCCTGGTCGACGAGGAGATACGCCGGATCGTCGAGGGCGCCTACCGCGAGGTGCTCGACCTGCTGCGCGACCGGCGCTCACAGCTCGACGACCTCGTCGCTGCCCTGCTCAAGCACGAGACGCTGGATGAGCCCGACGCCTATGCCGCCGCCGGCCTCACCCGCGAGCACCCCGCGCAGCCCGAGGCTCGGGTCAGCTCGCTGAATACGCGAGACCGCCAGCCCGAGCAGCACTGAGAGCGCCGGCTCGGCGTCGGTGTTCGGCGTTCGGCGTCGGGCATTGCGCGTCGGTGTCGGCGTCCACGTCGAGCGCGACCAAAAAGTCGCCCACCCCTGCCTCCCAAAGGGGGTTAGCGCAGAAAGTGCTCGTACCCGACCAGAAGTTCGCCAACCCCTCGCGGTCAAGGGGGGTTAGCGAACTTTTGGTCGCCAGAATCCGGTGCGTCGGGCCCGCTCAGAGCGTCATCTGGCCGATCCGGTGGACGAGGCCAGCGGCAAAAGGTTGGGCGTCATCTGGCCGATCCGGTGGACGAGGCCAGCGGCGAGGAGGCTCGTCTCCTCCATGACCGAGCCTCCAGGGAGGCCTCGATCGACCCGGGAGACCGCGGTTTCCCGATAGTCCAAGAGCGCGTACGTGGACGGGTCAAACAGCAGCTCGTCCTCGGATCCGGTGATTTGGTCACGGAAGCCAATCGCAAGTACCGGCCGGCCGAGCAGGTCCGTCGTCGTCCCCAGAGTCCGAACGCCCGGAATCGTCGCGACGAGTTGGTAGAGCCCGGCCCGCAGCCGCGCCGGGACCATCGGCTCGGTCAGGATCGCGGAGATCGTGGTGAGCATGTTCTGAGCCCAATACCGCGGCTTCGGCGTGAAGCCGGGCGCCGCCTCGGCGCGCAGGACCCATTTGGCCAACGCCGGCGTCGAGACCGGAGCGGCCAGCATCTGCTGATAGCCGATCGGCAGCTCGGTCGGTCGCGAGCTGAACGCCTTCGACCTGGTTCCGAGCGGCCACAGCGCCCGCAGCGCACGGCGTTGCCAAGGCCGGCTGCTTGGCACGGGCACTACCTTGACCGTGCGTACGCGCACGAGCGCACGGTCATGTCCGATCCACTGCCGGGACACGGCTGAGACAAGCCAGCCCACCTCGCCGCGGCGGTTCAGGATGCCGCGGTACATCCGCTCGCTCTCCGCATACCAGTACTCCCCTCGCTTCAACGTCGCGGGTGGCGAGGCGACCACGGCGTCAGCCGCACGCCGCAGCACCGCCGCCGCCGCGGGCGATGCCTGCACCGCGCCACCGCGCAGGAACGCCTGCGTGACCAGCAGCACGATGCCCGCCGCGAGCGCCGCCGTCCCGAGCCCGAGCGCCGGAACCCACCATCGCCGCCGGCCCCGTGGGCGCGACTCGACGCCCTCCTCGATCGCCGCCATCAGCGCCGCCCGCGCCTCCGTCCACGCCTGCTCGCTCGGCCCCTCTGGCTCCGCCAGAACCGTGCGAATCGCTGTCAGCTCATCGCTCATCGCGCACTCCCTTCGCTCACAAACTCGTAGCCCAGCTCGAGGCGCAGCCGCCGCCGCACTCGATGCAACCGGGATCGAACCGTGCCCACCGGCACGCCGGTGGCGATCGCGATCCCGTCGTAGTCGAGGTCGGTCAACGCCAGCAGCAGCAGGGCGTCGCGGTCGGCCGGGCTCAGCTCGGCGAGCGCCGCCACCACCCGGGGAGCAAGCGCTTGCGCATCGACCCGCCGCTCGGCATCCTCCGTCTCTCCGGCACCGCCGGACGGCTCGGCGGCGCGGGCGTAAGCGCGCAGCTGCCGTCCCTCGCGGCGGGCGTCCTCGCGCAGCAGGTTGGTGGCAATCCCGTACAGCCAGGGCCGCGCATCGAGCTGCCCGCCGTCGTACCGAGCCCGTCCCGCGAACGCCCGTAGAAACGTCTCGCCGGCAAGGTCGTCGGCTGCCGTTGGCCCGGCACGCCGACACAGGTAGCGCCAGATCGCCGGGTAGTGGCGGTCGAACAGGATCGCAAACGCGCTCGGTCGCTCGATCGACCGGGCGACCGCGTCCGCGTCGGAGTTGGACATGCCACTGATTGGCCGAACCGAGGCGCCCGGTTCACGACAGCGGCTGGCGCCCCGCGAAGCCCGCTTCGATCGGGTGCCAGAAGCCGATCTCGGGCTCGTCGTCCAACAGCCAGCAGAGGTACACCTCACGGCCGTCGGGCAGCAGCGCGGGGAAGTCGATCAGTCCCCGGTCGACGTCGCGAAGCACCACCTCCACGGCCTCGAGCTCGGCCGCCGCGCGGCTCAGCTCGACCAGCGGACGCGCCAGCTCGCTCCCCGGATAGGCGCCGCCGAGGTTGGGATCGAGCTGCTCGAGCGCGGCGCGCACGGGCAGGCCGAGCGCAGCCAGCTGGGCTCGCGCGGCGCGCACCCAGCGCACGCGCTGAGCCACCCAGGCGCGGGCGGCGCTCGCCTCTTCGAGCGTGTAGTGGCGGTTGTGACGCACGCTCCCGGCCGACCCGGCTCAGTCGCCCAGGCGGGTGAGCTTGGCCAGCGCCTCGTGACACTCGACGACGCGCTGCTTTACCGGGTCGGAGTCGGGACGGTCGTGCACCAGGTCCCACGTCCGGTCGGCGATCTCGCGCGCGTTGTCGGGCGTCGCGCTCTCCCACAGCCGGTTCACCAGCTGCAGCTCGAAGTCCTGCAGCTGCTCGTCGGGGGCACCCGGCGCCAGCCGGGGGAGCGGCTCACCCGTGGCCTCTCTCCACATCCCGGTCGCCACCAGCAGGCGGTTGCGCAGGGTGATCTGGTCCATCCTCCGCGAATCATTCCAAAGGCGAGCGCTCAGCGGTCTTTTCTACGCCGGTGGCGTCGCGCCCGGCGCGCTGCAACCAGCCCCGGATCCGCTCACAGCCGGGGCAGCTCCTGGCTGAGATGCAGCGCCGGCGCGAACAGATCGCCATCCCGGGCGAGCCGCAACAGCACGTCGGCGGGCGAGAACAGCAGTCGCTCCGGCTCGCCGGCGTCGCGGCAGGCGGCGACCTCGTCCCAGCTGACCGGCGTCGAGGTTCCCGGCTGCTCGAGCGCTCTCACCGAGTAGGGGGCGACCGTGGTCTTGTGCGCGTCGTTCTGCGACCAGTCGACCAGCACCCGTCCGCGTCGGGCGGAACGTGTCATCCGCGAGATCACGAGCTCGCCGAGCCGCTGCTCGAGCAGCTCGGCGACGCGCCGCGCCAGCGTCTTGCACTGCGCATAGCTGGCCTCGCCGTTCAGCGGCACGTACACCTGCAGGCCCTTGGAGCCCGAGGTCTTGACCAACGTCTCGAGCCCGAGCGCGCCGAACATGCCACGCAGCACGAGCCCGACCTGGCAGCACTCGATGATCCCCGCCGGCGCCCCCGGATCGAGGTCGAACACGAGCATC
>JASHQV010000193.1 GCA_030038955.1 Solirubrobacteraceae bacterium | reverse complement strand
GTGCGTCGGGCCGACCTGCGCCGGCTGGTGTTGCTGAACGCGAAGGCGCTGGTCGAGCGCGACTCCGAGCTGTCGCGGCTCGCGGGTCGCCTGTTGCTGACCTACATCTACGAGGAGACGCTCGGCTGGGATGTCGTCCGAGATGGCATCGCCGGCCTTCGCGACGCGCACCGACGGGCGTTCTTCACGCAGCTCGAGCACGGCGTCGCGATCAAGCGGATCGCACCGGCGCTGCTCGACTACGACTTGACGCTGCTCGCCGATGCGCTCGATCCGACGGCCGACCTCGACTTCGATTTCCTCGGTCTGCAGACGCTCTACGACCGCTACCTGATCGTCGACAAGACCGGCGCCGAGCCGATCCGCATCGAGGCTCCCCAGCTGTTCTGGATGCGCGTGGCGATGGGCGTGTGCCTCGCCGAGCCGGCGACTGACGACGCCGGCGGTCGCGAGCGGCGCGTGCTCGATCTCTACCGGATGTACAAGAGCCGGCGCTTCTGCTCGTCGACGCCGACGCTGTTCAACGCTGGCACGCTCCACTCGCAGCTGTCGTCCTGTTACCTGTACAAGGTCGAGGACACGCTCACCTCGATCGTCGGTCGCGGCATCGCGGAGAACGCGATGTGCTCGAAGTGGGCGGGCGGCCTCGGCGGCTCATGGACCGCGGTTCGCGGCACCGGCTCGTTCATCGAGTCGACCAACGGCGAGAGTCAGGGCGTCGTCCCGTTCCTAAAGCTCCACAACGACCAGCTGGTGGCGGTCAACCAGGGTGGCAAGCGAGCGGGATCGGGCTGCGCCTACCTCGAGGTCTGGCACAACGACATCCGCGAGTTCCTGGAGCTGCGCCGCAACACCGGTGACGAGCGCCGCCGCACCCACGACATGAACACCGCCTGCTGGATACCGGACCTGTTCATGAAAAGGGTGGAGGCACGCGAGGACTGGACGCTGTTTCGCTCAAACCAGGTCCCGGACCTGCACGAGACATATGGCGCCGAGTTCGAGTGCCGCTACGTGGAGTACGAGCGCCGCGCGGCGGCCGGCGAGATCCACGGCGAGACGATCCCGGCGCTCGAGCTGTGGAAGCAGATGCTGCGGATGCTGTTCGAGACCGGTCACCCGTGGCTGACCTTCAAGGACGCCTGCAACGTCCGCAGCCCTCAGGATCACGCTGGCGTGATCCACTCCTCCAACCTCTGCACCGAGATCACGCTGAATACGGGCGCCGATGAGACGGCCGTCTGCAACCTCGGCTCGATCGTCATCGACCAGCACCTCACCTCCGGGGGAGAGCTCGATCACGCGAAGCTGCGCGAGACCGTGCGGATCGCCGTGCGCGCGCTCGACAACGTGATCGACGTCAACTTCTACCCGACCGAGCCGGCGCGCACGGCGAATTTCCGTCACCGGCCCGTCGGGCTCGGAGTGATGGGGTTGCAGTACGCGCTGTATCGCAAGCGGCTGGCGTTCGACGCGCCCGAGGCGATCGCGTTCGGGGATGAGATCGTGGAGGCGGTCGCCTACTACGCCTACGAGGCCTCGAGCGACCTGGCGGCTGAACGCGGTACCTACCAGTCCTACGGCGGCTCCAAGTGGGACCGGGGCCTGCTTCCACACGACACGCTCGAGCTGCTCGAGGCTGAGCGCGGCGAGGCGATCGAGGTGTCGCGCGGCGGCGAGCTCGACTGGCAGCCGTTGCGCGACAAGATCGCCCACCAGGGGATGCGCAACTCGAACGTGTTGGCGATCGCACCGACAGCGACGATCGCCAACATCACCGGCACCTCGCCCTGCATCGAGCCGATGTACAAGAACCTGTTCGCGAAGTCCAATCTGTCGGGCGACTTCACGGTGCTGAACCCGTTCCTCGTACGCGAGCTGAAGGATCTCGGGCTGTGGAGCGGGGCCCTGGCACACGAGCTCAAGGCCCGTGACGGCGACCTTACCGAGATCGACGCAATCCCCTCCGAGCTGAAGACCAGGTACCGGACCGCCTTCCAGCTCGATCCTGCGGCCTTGATCGACGCCGCGGCACGGCGACAGAAGTGGATCGATCAGTCTCAGTCGCTGAACCTGTTCCTCGCCGTCCCGGACCTCAAGACGATCAGCCACATGTACCGGCGTGCATGGCGCGAAGGGCTGAAGACCACCTACTACCTACGGACGCTGGGCGCCTCGTCAATCGAGAAGTCAACTGTTACCACCGAGACCGTCGCACAGCCGCCCGGCACAGCACCGGTTCCAGTGCCTCTCTCCGACGCCGTCGCCTGCTCGATCGAGGCGATGCGCACCGGCGGTGAGTGCGAGGCTTGCCAATGAACACAGGGATGCGCTCGTCGTGGTGGTCCCGAGCTTCCCGATCATCAACGTCGGCCCGTCGGCCTCCGACCAAAAGGCCCGAGATCCCGATTTGGGGCCGAAACCCCCGTAATCAGTCCGCAAATACCGACAGTTTGAGAGCGGATCCCACGGGGGTCCGGGAGGGCTCAAATTGCCTGCTAATCCTTCACTCCGAATGAAGCGGCCGGCGCTGCTCGTAATGAAGGGGTCCGGGGCTCGAGTCCCCGCGTCGGCTCTCAGCTGAATCGAGGGCAGTCTCTCGTCTACGGCGAATCTCCTCTCCGGAGACAGCTTGGGCATGACGAGCAGATGTTGGCGCGGAGGCGGGACGGAGCCGGGTGCAGGCCGCGGTCTCAGGGCTGGCGGCGGCCGGCGCGCATCAGGCGGTGGTAGCGAGCAACGGCCTCGGCCCGGCTGGAGACGCGCAGCTTGCGGAGGGTGTTGACCACGTGGAACTTGACTGTCGCCTCCGAGATCACCAGCTGCGCCGCGATCGCGCCGTTCGTCTTCCCGCGTGCGACTAGGCGCAGGACGTCGAGCTCCCGGCGAGTCAGCAGGTCCCAAAACACGAGGCGGTCGTCGGTGCCCTCCTGGCCCGCGGCCAGCTCGAGCTTGCCGGGCGGATCGGGCGGCGAGGTCTGCTCGGGGATCAGCTCGATCGAGGTGTTGCTGAGCTCGATTGCCCGCGCACTGAGCCACTCCACGAACCTGCCCATCTCCTCGCGCTGGCGTCGCAGCGAGCGGCGCAGGGAGGTGGTCTCGTAGGCATCGGCGAGGCCGCGTGCGAAGGTCCACACGATGTCGCCGTCGAGCACGTCTATGGCGCGACCGTCGAGGCCGGTGTCGGCATGGATCGCCCCGAGCAAGTCACCCCCAACCAGCAGCGGCGCGACGAGATAACCGTGCCAACCCATGATCTTCGCCATCGCCCCATGCCGACGGCGATCGATCTGGACGTCGGTCACGATCGTGGTGCGACGGCGGCGCAGCAGATCGGTCTCAAGCAGCGGATGCTCGAGGCGCGGCGGAGCATCACGAAGTGCCTCGAGCGCCTTGGCCGCTCCCACTGGGTCCCCGCGGAAGTAGACGGCCTCGGCCACGAGGTGCCGATCGCGGACGAGGCTCAGGACGACCCGGTCGAGTCCCGAATGCTGGCACAGCTCAAGCGGGGCGCGGGCAAGGATCGCGTCGGGCACGGTGATCTGGCGCAGCGAGGCGACGGCCACGTCCACATCCCTGAGCGCGTCGAACCGCGTCCGGTAGCGCCGCTCCAGGCGCTTGAGCTCGCCGTCGTGCGCCTCGACCTGGGCTCGCTCCGCACCGTCATCCCCGGCCTTCGAGAGCTCGGCGTGGAGCGCTTCGATGAGCGTTGCGATCGCGTCACGACCGTTGTCTCGTCCGTCGTCGTCGACCCATCCGAGTGCACGGCGGGCCCTGCCCGTCGCCTCCTCGATCCGGCGATTGAGCTGACGCCCGATCGCATCGTCGACCACCTGACCGTCCGCGGTCATGGTCTGCCGGGAGCCCCGTAGAGGTGGACATAGCGCGAGATCGCCTCGGTCCGGCTGCGCGCATCGAGCTTGCGCAGGATGTTCTTGACGTGGTACTTGACCGTGCCCTCGGCGACGACGAGCAAGCCGGCAATGTCGCGATTGGAGCGACCCTGAGCGATCAGCCGCATGACCTGGAGCTCGCGCGGGGTGAGTACGTCGCGCTCGCGGTCGCCATCGCTGGCCGTGCCGATCTTTGCGGGGGCCATCAGCGCCGACAGCTCGGTCATGTTCGCGCTGATCCAGTGGCCGGCGGACTCTAGTACCCGTCGCTGGTGCCGCAGATACTCGCGCAGCACCGCGCGCTCGAACACGTGCCCCAGGCCGTCGGCGTAGAGCGTGACGAGCTCGAGGTCGAGCTCGTCGACATCCTCTCCATGTTGGGGACATGAGGCGTGAATCAGCCCGATCGTGCGGCCCTCGAGCATGAGGTGGCCGACGGCGTACGTCCTCCATGCGAACGCCTCGACGAGTTCGCGGCAGGCGCGCGGACCGCTCTCGGTCACTGACACCACGGCCGGTCGATGGTGCTCAGCTACCTCGGCCTCGATCAGCGGATAGGAGAGTCGGATCGTCCGCGCTGCGAGCATCGCGAGCAGCTCCTCGCGCCGCACGTCGTCGTCGGGCGACCAGAGGGCCTGGGGGTAGATCCGGCCGTGCGCAATGCGGCTGACCAGCACCAGTGCGAAGTTGCCGCTGGTCGCGAGCTCCGCGGCCGAGCGGGAGATGATTCCGGCTGGCGATCCGATCTCGCCGAGCCGGCGAAGTCCCTCTCGCACCTGTTCGATGCCGTCCGAGCGGCGCAGGTAGCGCTGCTCGACGAGCTCGCGCTCAAGCTGCTGGAGCTCAGCCAGGATCTGCCGCAGGTCGTCCACCTGTACGGGGCTCACACGCGGCGAGCATACGCCCGACCGCGACGTGGGGCGAGCGCTCAGCCGGCGGCTTCCGCGGGTGCCGGGTGTGCAGCCAACGAGGCTGGGCGCAAGACGATCGCGGCGTCCAGAATCGCGACGCCCACGCGCCGCGAGACGGCGTCCAGCGGGCCGGCAGTCGCGTCCACGGCAACGAAACACTAAGCTCGCGCAGCCGATAGCACCCCTGTCTAGTTGACTGAACCTCCCACTCTGGTGGCAGATCAACGAGTGTGACGGACACCGCTGGGGGCCAGCATGCAGCTAGAACCAGCCCGATTGAGTGGCCTACCCTAGCCAATCTATAGTGGCGCTCTCTTCGGTATTGGCTTACCGTCCGACTCGTGCCATGCGGGCGCCGTCGCTGAGGGGCGGACTCGCCAAGCGGCTGAGCGGAGGGATGCGGAGATGGCGATACCGGCACCGAGAACGGCGGGAGGATATGCGCGCATTGCGCAGCTGATCGCGAGCGAGCGTTGCGTGGTGCTCGACGGCGCGATCGGCACCGAGCTGATCGGCGTGTCGGGATCGCGACCTGAGGTGGAGGAGCACCTGTGGGGCGTCTCCGCGGTCGTGGCCGACCCGGAGCGCGTCAGGGCGGTGCACCGGCGGTACGCGGACGCCGGCTGCGACGTGCTGACGACCGACACCTGGGGCCTGGCCACGGCGGTGCGCCAGGGCGATCTGCAGCTCGCCGGGCGCACGACCGAGCCGGTGCATTGGATGGACGTGGCTCGTCAGGGGGTCCGGCTCGCGCGGGACGCCGCCGATCAGGTCGGACGCGGCGACGGGGCGGCGGTGGCTTTCAGCCTCAACGGAGACGTGGACACCCCGGATGGCCACGAGACGATTCGCCTGTTGGCGCGCGCGTTCGAAGACGAGCCGCCGGACTTGATCCTGCTCGAGACCCTATCGTTGGTGCGCAGCTCGACCTATGTCACCGTTGAGCGTCTGCTCGCTACGGGGCTCCCAGTCTGGCTGAGCTTCCGTCGCTGCCGCCACGGTGTGTGCGGCGTGTACGGCGAGCACTGGGGCGGCCCGGAGGGCGATGCCTTCGGACGCGCGGCCAGGCGCTTCGAGGAGATGGGCGTGGGTGCGTTGCTGGTGAACTGTGTGCCCCCCGATCATGTGCCCGGCATGGTCTCGTGGCTGCGCGACTTCACCGATCTGCCACTCGGCGCGTATCCCAACCTCGGCTACCTGTCGGTGGGCGGTTGGCGCTCTGAGCTGGCCACGGGCGGCGCCGAGTACGCCGAGCTCGCGCTTCGCTGGCGCGAGGAAGGGGCGCAGATCATAGGCGGCTGCTGCGGCGTGGGTCCCGAGCACATTGCCGCGGCGCGAGCGGCGCTGGCCGGCACCAAGCCGGGAAGCAGGCGGGAAGCGGTGCTGGTCACCCCCGGACGCGACGCGGCGGACGCCGCCCCGCCGGCGTTCGAGCCCTGGCGTGACGGGCGCGGGAGGCAGCTGTTCCCGCTCGACTTCCCCGATGTGTCGATCGAACCCGGGGTGTTCGTTCCCACGCAGGGCAGCTTCCTGGTGTGGAAGTACCTGTTCCGCGAGGGCGTCGGTGCGCACCAGCGTTGCCTCGACATCGGCTGCGGAAGCGGGCTGCTGACTGTGCAGATGGCACTCAACGGCGCCACGCACGTGCACGCGATCGACATCGATCACGCCGCGGTGGCTAACACTCTTACCAACGCCTTCCGCAACGGTGTCGCCGATCGCGTGAGCGCGGACGCCGTCGATCTGTTCCCGTGGCGGCCCGACGAGCGCTACGACGTGATCGTCGCCAGCCTGTTCCAGACCCCGGTCGATCCGTTCGAGCACGCGCCGACTCACCGCCCGCTCGATTTCTGGGGACGCAACCTGATTGACCATCTGATTGGGCTGCTACCCGATGCTTTGGCTGATGATGGGATTGCCTATATACTGCAACTATCGATTATCGGGGAGCGACGGACGGTCGAGCAGCTCGATGTGCGGGGGTTCGGCTCGCGGGTTGTGGACTTTGGGTTTTTCGCGTTCCACGAGCTGTTCGACGAGCAGGCGACCCAGATCTCGCGGGTCGAGGAGCTCTCGGACGCATATCACGTGACGCTCGGTGACCGGAACGTGGTGGTCGCGTATCTGTTGGAGGTGACTCATAAGGATCAGGAGATGAGACGAGATGGCTGATAACGAGTTCCTGTTCACCTCGGAGTCGGTTACGGAGGGGCATCCGGATAAGATTGCTGATCAGATCTCTGATGGTGTGTTGGATGCTGTGTTGCGGGATGATCCGTTGGGGCATGTGGCGTGTGAGACGTTGGTGAATACGGGTTTGGTGGTGGTTTCGGGGGAGATCACGACTGATACGTATGTGGATGTCCAGGAGGTGACGCGGGAGACGGTCAGGCGGGTTGGCTATACCGATGCGACGTACGGGTTTGATTGCGATACGTGTGCGGTGGTCAGCACGATTGATAAGCAGTCTCCGGATATCGCGCAGGGGGTGGAGCGGGCGTTTGAGTCGCGGACTGATCCGGGTGACGAGGACGCGCTGGATTTGGTTGGCGCGGGTGATCAGGGGATGATGTTTGGCTATGCGACGAGTGAGACGGAGGAGTTGATGCCGTTGCCGATCTCGTTGGCGCATCGGTTGGCGAAGCGGCTCGCGGATGTGCGTAAGGAGGGGATCGTTCCGTATTTGCGTCCGGATGGTAAGACGCAGGTGACGGTTCGTTATGTCGATGGTCGGCCGGTGGAGGTTGTGAAGCTGTTGGTCTCGACGCAGCATCGGGATGGGTCGGAGGCGTTGATCAAGGAGGATTTGTGGGAGCATGTGGTCGAGCCGGTGCTGCCGGCGGGGCTGTTTGATGCTCAGAGGCTGTATCGCGGTTTTCTGGTGAATCCGACGGGTCGGTTTGTGATTGGCGGGCCGATGGGGGATTGTGGGATGACGGGCCGGAAGATCATTGTTGATACGTATGGTGGGATGGCGCGACATGGTGGTGGGGCGTTCTCGGGTAAGGATCCGTCGAAGGTTGATCGCTCGGCTTCGTATGCGGCTCGGTATGTGGCGAAGAACTTGGTTGCGGCGGGGTTGGCTGAGCGGGTTGAGCTGCAGGTGGCGTATGCGATTGGGGTGGCGCGTCCGTTGTCGGTGATGGTTGAGACGTTTGGGACCGAGAGGGTTGGGCGGGCGCGGTTGTTGGAGTTGGTTGAGCAGCATTTTGATTTGCGTCCGGCGGCGATTCGTGAGTATCTGAAGTTGCATCGGCCGATCTATCAGAAGACCGCTGCGTATGGCCATTTCGGGCGTGAGGAGCCGGACTTCACGTGGGAGCGGACCGATAAGGCCACGGAGCTCCGCAACGCCGCCGGGCTGGACGACCCGCGGTCGGCTGGGGAGGTGCCGGTGTGAGCCCTGCGCGACCGGCGGGAGGGGGCTCGCGGTGAGCGTCACCGTGGTCGGCTCGATCGCTTTTGACTCGGTCACGACGCCGTTCGGTGAGCGGGAGCGGATGCTCGGCGGGGCGGCAACGCACTTCGCGCTCGCCGCGTCGTTCTTCGACCGGGTGCGGGTCGTTGGACCGGTCGGCACCGACTTCGGCGAGCGCGAGCTCGCGGTGCTCGCGACCCGCGGCACCGACATCGGCGACGTCGAGCGCCGCCCGGACGGGCAGACGTTCTCCTGGGCGGGCGAGTACGGCTGGGACCTGAACTCGCGGGAGACGCTCGATACCCAGCTCGGCGTGTTCGCGGACTTCCAGCCCAAGCTGTCGACCGCCTCGCGCGAGAGCGATGTGCTGTTCCTGGCCAACATCCAGCCGGAGCTGCAGCGCGAGGTACTCGATCAGTGCCGCGCCGGCTTCGTGGCGCTCGACTCGATGAACCTGTGGATCGAGAGCGCGAGGCCGGCGCTGCTGGAGGTGATCGAACGGGTCGACTGCCTGATCCTCAACGACGCCGAGCTACGTCAACTCACCGAGCGGCCGAACACCGTCGCGGCCGCGCGAACGGTGCTGGGATGGGGCCCGTCGGTGGTCGTGGCCAAGCAGGGCGAGTATGGCGCGATGCTGATCACGGAGGAAACCTTCTTCGCGCTGCCCGCCTACCCGCTGGAGACCGTGATCGACCCCACCGGCGCCGGCGACACGTTCGCCGGTGGGTTCGTGGGATACCTCGCCCGTCACGCCGACACCCGCGACGATGCCGAGGCTCTCCGTCGCGCGATGGCCTACGGCACGGCCGTGGCGTCGTTCAACGTCGAGGAGTTCGGCACCGACCGCGTCGCACACCTGACAATGGATGAGATTCACGCCCGAGTCGCCGAGATGCGCGAGTTCAGCCGTTTCGAGCACGAGTCCGTCGAGCTGATGTGAGCCCAGGGTGACGTGCGCGCGCCACCCCGCTCGCCAGCGTGACGGACTGCCGGCAGCCGCTCAGCAAATTGTGTACGTGACACATAGCTGAACCCATAGTTGCGTCGATCAATCATGCTTTCCCTGCGCTCGCGTGGATCTGCGTGCAAAGGACCTGGCGTGACGGGAGATGCTCGATCGGGTGTTTATCTGCGTAGGCTCGGTCACGAACTCGGAGTTCGCTGTCGCAGACCCGTCCTGTGCGTATGGCTGACCCACTCGACACGCGCGGTCCGAGCCGTCCCGCCAGAGCAGAATGCCAGCACAACTGCACTCAGCCGCAACCTGCAGTTGAACGGGTCAACCATGACCCTGGTATCCCGCCAGACGATTGCCCATCGTGATCAACCGTGATGGTCGGTCTGTTCGCAGCTCGCGGCGGGTGCCGACATTGCGCATCGTCGCAACCACTGCAGCGCCGATGAACCGAAGAGGCTCGGGCTCCCAGCGCCGTATCGGCGGCTCCACCAGTGGCAGCCGGGTGAGCTCGGTGTCGCGTCCAAGCACCAAGTCGCGCATCGTGCGCCCAGCAAGGTTCGACGGTGCCACCCCTTCGCCGACGTAGCCGCCGACCCATCCAAGCCCTGTGTCGCGATCCAGATGGACGCCCGGCATCCAACTGCGCGGTGCGCCAAACACACCTTGCCAGGTGTGCTCGATGGGTATCTCGCGCAGGGCAGGGAACAGCCGCAGTAGCTCTGAGTGGTACATGTGTACGACCCGCTTGGGCGCGCCGCCTAAAGGGCTGGGTCGCGAGCCGTAGCGGTAAGGGATTCGGTTGTCGTCGCCGCCGATCGTGATCCGCTGATCGGCTGTGTGCTGAAGGTGAAGGAAGGGGTGCTCAGCAAGTAGCGCCTCCCGCCCGGCCCAGCCGATCTGTGCCCAGGTCTCGTCTGGGATCGGCGCCGTCGCCAGCATCGAAGTGTGCACCGGCACGATTTGGCGGTGATCGGATTCGAGACTCTCGGTGTACGCCTCAGTCGCGCGAATCACATACCGAGCGCGCACCTGTCCCTCTACAGTGGTAGCGCGTCCTGGCTCAATCGATCGTACCGGCGAGCCTTCGTAGATAACGGCGCCCGCGCGCTCGGTTGCGTCAGCGAGTCCACGTACCAGCGCGCCCGGATGGATGCTCGCGCAGTGAGGGCTGAATCGTGCACCGAGTGCGCCATCCACCGCCACGCGTCGCCGAGTTTCGTCAGCGCCGAGCATCGTGTAGTCGTCGGGGCCAAAACCCCACTCGCGGTCGCGCTGCACCATGTGGCGAAAGTGAAGGAGCTCGGTCTGGGTGCGCGCTACCTCAAGCACCCCGTTCTTGGAGAAAGCGCAGTCGATACCCTCGCGGTGAACTGTCTCGCCAATCTCGTCGACTGTACGGATGATCTCACGTTCGAGCGCAATCGCACCGCGGCGTCCGTCGCCTCGTAGTGCCCACTGCTCACGAGTTCCCTGCAGGAGCGCGATGACCGCACCGCCATTGCGCCCAGACGCGCCGAAGCCAGCGACCTCCGCTTCCACCACGACCACGTCAAGTGTTGGGTCGGCCCGGCGCAGCTCGTAGGCGGTCCATAGGCCGCTGTAGCCCGCCCCGACGATGCAAACGTCGGTCTCGACCAGGCCCGATAGGGTCGTTCGACGCGGGCATCCGTCCGGGTAGAGCTGCGCAAACCAGTGCGAGATTCCACTGGCCTGCGGGCGGCTGATGGCAGCGCTGTTCCTACTGTTCATGCCAGCGCGTGCGCGGTTACAGCCTCCGCCAACGGCTTCGGCTGCTGGATGATCAGTAGGTGGCCGGTGGGCTCCGAGTCACCCCGGATCGTGGTTGTCTCGGCTCCCGGAATCAGCTCAGCCCAGCGCGCGATGTGGGCGTTCGGGACGACACGGTCTGAATCGGCGCCGATCACGAGCGTGGGGATCCTGATGCGCTCCAGCCGGTGGTCGAGACGGATGTCGTAGCGTGGGTTCCATAGAAGCCGCGCGAATGTGATCGATTCGCTGTAGGCCTGGATCGTGTCCTCGAGCTCTCCGGCCTGCTCGAAGTACTCGAGGTACTTCTCCGCCTGCGCCCCGTTCAGAAGCAGGTCAAAGGCTTGCTCCGGGCCGATCCGGAACACATCGGCGATCGGTGCCTCGGGCATGCGCAGCCCGACGGGCGTGATCAGCGCCAGGCTGGCGAAGCGATGTGGGTAGGTGATCGCCAGCGACGCGCCTATCCACCCACCGACGGAATGTCCAACGAGATGCACGCCGTCGACGCCGAGGGTATCGATAAGACCATCGTAGTGCAGAACGAGGTCGTCAACTGAGCGCAGCCAATCGGGCATCTTGGTGTCGCCGAAGCCGGGGTGCTCAGGCACGATCACGTCAAAATGGGCGCTCAGATACTCGTAGAGTGGCAGCCACTGGCGCGTGAGTCCGGCGCCATGAAGGTACAGCAACGGCGGTCCCGCACCCTTCCGGCGGTAAGCCGTCTGGACCCCATCAATCTCAACCCATTCTGGCTCGGTCCAATGCACCCAGCGCCGCTCTTCGACCTCGCTCTCGCTCATGCGCTCATCCCTTCCGTCGCGACCCTCAGCTGCTTCCCCACACCCGGTCAGCTACCCGCCCGATCAGCTCGAGCTTGCGCCACTGTGCGTCTTCGGCTTCGACTAGATGATCGGCGAACAGTGATGCGAAACCGCACTGCGTGCACAGCGCCAGCTGGTCCGCGTCGAGGTACTGGCTGGCCGTTTCGATCCGTCCCACGATCTCGTCCTCTGATTCGACGTTCGGGGTCTTGGTGCTGACTACGCCCATCGCCATGATCCTGTCGCGCGGCACGTACTTGATCGGCTCGTAGTCGCCATCACGGGAGAGGTCCTCCCACTCGAATAGGAAGCGCTTGTGCGGGAGCTCGCTGAACATGCGCTCGGCGATTGGTGCCAGCGATCCGCTCCAGAAGCCGCCTGGAAGGTTGCCTCGACAGAGATGAAGGGCGACCATCACGCCGTCGGGGATGTCCTCCGTGACGGCCCGGTCGACCTGAAGCGCCTTGTCGAGCAGCCAGTCCGTGCTCTCACCGACCTGCTCGATCATCGATCCATACTCGCTCATCGAGGTGGCAACCAAAGCCGGGTAGAGCGGAAAGTCGAACTGAATCCAGGTTGCGCCCGCGGCAATCGCCTCAGCTACGAGCTGCTTGGTGATGTGCAACACATCCTCGACGAACTCGAGCTTGTGCTTATAGCTCGACTCGCCGATCGGGACGAAGTCCGTGAAATAGTAGGAGGGAGCCGGAAGCGTGATCTTGAATGGGTAATCGGTCAGCGAGCGCATGAAGGTTGCCTCCTCGGCAGCCGGGCTGTACGTCTTGTGCAGGCGTTTGGCGACAACCGGGTCGTTAAACGTCTCATAGATGAGGTTGCCCTCATCGTCGTGGACCGACATCCGCTCCGGTGGGGCCCGGAACCCCTCCACGGCATCGTAGAACGAACTGAGGAAACTCGTCCGGCGTACTTCCCCATCGCTGACCACATCTAGGCCAGCATCGATCTGATGCTGAACAAGGCCGGCGATCGTCTTGTCGGCCAGCCGATTAAGTGTGGCGATCTCTTGTGGTCGCTCGCGCAGTACGAGTGGGCGCAGAGCTGTCGTCTGGCCTTCGAACAGGTACTTCAGCTGCTCACTGATCCGAGGATTGCGCAGTAGGCTCCCCACCGCCTCGGCACGCGCCACCTCGCGCGGGACGCGGGTAGATCTGATCGTCATCGTCAGCTCCTCTCACCCGACTGGTCGCGCAAGTCGGGAACGTGGCTTGTGCGAACATCGATCTTGCGGCCATCGGGCATCTGCGCCACCGGATGAGCGGGGAGCTCGCGGTCAATCAGGTCGGCACCAAGCTGCGCATGCGTGGGGACGGGCCGCGGATCCTCGCGCGCCCAGATCGGCGCCCCGCCCGGCGGGCGGAAGCGCGGGATCACCTGTTCAGCCATCAGCGTCATGCTCTTACGGATCATCCAGTTCGGCATGGCGCCGTTATCGGCAATCACCACAACGCGACCGGCGCCGAGATCGTCGACGACGTCCTCCAGCTGCTCGATCACGGTGTCGGGCGAGCCCATCACGGCCCAGCCCTCGTTGACCAGCTCCTCCCAGGTCATGTCGCCGATGTCGCGGGAGCGATAACCGCCGGCGGTCATGAAGCCGCGGAGCGATTCCACGCTGAAGTGGCCGGGCGGGAACGCGTCGTAGCGGTTGGCCCGAATCATGTTCTGGAACACCCACAGCATATGTGGCTCTGCCTCAAGACGCGCCTGCTTGTCAGTCTCGGCGACGTGAACGAACAGCACCACAGCTACCTGCCGCGCCTCCGCTGTGTAGCCATGCTCCTCGGTCACTCGACGAAACGCCTCGATGTTGCGCTTGAGTGCCTTGCGTGGCGAGAACAACGTCTGGTACGTGTATCGGTGCTGAGCGCACCGCTCAAACGTTATGCGAGAACCGGCGGCCGGGACCCACACCTCCGGGTAGGGCTTCTGGATCGGCTTCGGCCACAGATTGGCGTAGGGGACGTGGTAGTGCTTTCCGACCCACTCAAACGGTCCCGGCTCGGTGAACGCCTTGACCATCAGGTCGTGCGCCTCCCAATGGCGCTCCCGGGCGTACGCAGGGTTCATGCCGCCGGCAGCGTGCCAGTTCTGCCCGTGACCCATTGGCAGCCCGAGGATGATACGCCCACCGGACATGTTATCGAGCAGCGCAATGTCCTCGGCAGCCCGCATCGGCGAGAGGTACGTGTTGAGGATCGGTCCAAGACAAGCGATCTTGATCCGCTCCGTGCGGGCGGCCAAGTATGCGGCGGGTAGCAGAGAGCTCGGCGTGATCCCAATCGGGCCACCCATCTGCGTTGTAGTACAGATACCATCGAAGCCCAGTTTCTCGCCAAAAGCCAGAGTGTCGAGGTAGGTGTCGAGCACCCATTGACCTCTATGCGGGTCGTAGAACCTGTTCGGCAGATCGATGTAAAGCGAACGACGCGGCGTGTCGTCGGCATGTGGGACATCCGGATACGAACCGAAATTGAAGAGGTAGAACTCGAGGTTCCGCCCAGTGCTCATTGCATTCCCTCCTCGTCCGAGGAAGCACGATCTATCGACGCGAACACCTCGCCCGCGTGACGAAAGGCCTCAATCCCGGCGGGAATGCCCGCGTAGATCGCTAGCTGGATCAGTGCCTCCTTTATCTCGGCTCGACTGCAACCGTTGTTGAGAGCGCCACGGAGATGCAGCTTGAACTCTTCGCCGCGATTGAGCGCGCCGATCATCACCAGATTGAGCAGGCTACGGTCTCGCCGGCTGAGTGTCTCGCCGCCCCAAGCGGCACCCCAGCAGTATTCGGTCACCAGCTCCTGAAACTCGCGGTTGAAGTCGTCCGCCCGTGCCAGCGCGGCGTCCACATACTCGGCACCGAGGACCTCGCGCCGGATCGCCAGCCCCTTCTTGTAGCGTTCCGAGCTCAACTTTGCTTCTCCGCCACTACGGGGTTCTCTAGCTCGCCCAAGCCGGTGATGCGTACCGTGACCGTCTGGCCGGGACGCAGAAACTCCGGCGGCTCACGTTTGAACCCGACGCCGGCCGGCGTTCCCGTGGGAATCACGTCCCCTGGCTCAAGCTCAATGAAGGTCGAGATGTGCTCCACCAGAGTCGGAATATCGAAGATCAGATCCGCCGTATTGGCCCGCTGCTTCTCGACGCCGTCGACCTCCGTAACGATCTCGAGCTCGTGGGGATCCGAGATCTCGTCCGTCAGAGCGAGGAACGGCCCGAACGGCCCCGAAGCGTGAAAGTTCTTGCCCTCCGTGTACTGCGTCGTTCGAAACTGGTAGTCGCGGACGGTAACGTCGTTAAAGATCGAGTAGCCCGCCACGTAGTCCATTGCCTGCTCCTTACGGACGTGGCGGCCGTGCTTGCCGATGACCACCGCGAGCTCGCCCTCCCAGTCGACCTGCTGCGACACAGTCGGCACTACCACCGGGGCACCGGGGGCGACGAGCGTGGCTGGAAAGCGCGCGAACAGAATCGGGATCTCCGAGAGCTTCAGCCCTGCCTCTCTTGCATGCTCGGCGTAGTTGCGCGCCACGCAGACGACCTTCCGCGGCCGAGGGACTGGCGGCAGCAGTCGAGCGTCGGCTGGCGGCACCGCCAGCGCCTCACGCCGGACCGTCCGGTCGTCGAGCCCGGCAGCGTGCCGGACTGCGGCTTGAGCGGCGTCGCGTCCGCTCTGCCCGGTGACGAGGAACGCGTCTGCCTCCAGTGGAATCCGGGCCTGTGCCAGGGCTCTGGCGACCGGCGCCGACTCGCCCTGTGCAAGCAGAAGCAGCGCGTAGGCGCGGCGGAGATCAATCACTCCCAGGCGGTCGTCCAGTGCGCCAAGGCGAGGCCGGCCGCCCTGCTCGTATGAAACCAGTTTCATAGCAGCGTCCGGTAATCGTTCACTACTGATCGAAACTAGCACAAACGGACTCGGCATGTACTGTAGTTCTTCTCATCGAAAATCAAAGGAACCACCTGAGTCGTAAGATGCCCAGAATCGTGCTGGTGGGCCCGGCTTTCGGGTGCCGCCCGTAATATCCTGTCTCAGCATGGCCGAGATCTCCAAGACCGCCGACGAGGCTCTGGCAGCTCTGGTGGAGCTGAGCGAGTCAGGTCCGATGACCGCCGCTGAGCTATCCCGCGCGCTTGGTCTCAATCGGACCGTGATCCACCGCCTGCTCAGCACGCTGCATCGCCGCGGGTTCATTATCCGCCAGCAGGGCGGCTATGTGCCCGGGCCGCTCTTGGTCAGGCTCGCCGCGCGCGTTGAACCCGAACTGCGTGCCGCGGCCGCCGGTGACATGGCGGCGCTGGCCTCCGAGATTGGCGAGACGATCGTGCTCCACGTGCCAGACGGAGACGACGCGGTGGTGCTCGAGCAGGTGGTGGGTACTGCCCATGTTGTCCGGGTGCAGCACCGAATCGGATCGCGCCATTCGCTGACGCTGGGGGCGAGCGGACGGGCCCTGCTAGCGTTCATGGAGCAGGGTACGATCGATCGGATCCTTTCGGCCGCTGGAGGAGATGACCGGCTGGGCAGCCAGCTGGACACGGTACGCCAGTTCGGGTACGCGATCTCGCACGACGAGTTACAGAACGAGGTGTATGGGCTGGCGGTTCCTGTGCGCGACGGATCGCAGGCGGTGGCAAGTCTCGCCATTCTGATCCCGACCACCAGAGCATCCGGGATCGCCGAGCACCTGCCGAGGCTGTTGGACCTCGCCGAGAGCGTCGCTCGCTCATTGTTCGGGGACGAGCTGGCGGTGCTTCCCTAGCCGATCACGGCGAAGGCTCAGTGGTCGGCTAAGACCTCTGCCCACTCGAAGCTGACCATGTCGACGAGCGTCGTCCATTCCTGGAACAGGGGTGTGCGGTCGGCGTTGGCGAGCGCCTCCTCGGCGTCGCCCTTGGTCTTCCAGTACCAAAGGTCAACCCACTCGCCGCTGTCCTCGGTGTGTAGCAGGCGGCAGCTGACGAAGCCTGCGAACTGGTCGCGATAGGACTGCACCATCTCATCGCGGATCTCCAGGGCCCGCTGCTCGCAAGCGGCGTTCTTGGGACGGATCCGGACGATCTCAGCGGCCAGCTTGTGGTCGGGCATGATCGTGGCTCTCCTCTCGGCTGAGCTTGTCGCGCGGCTTGAACCTGAGCGCTTGACGCAGACGTGGCATCGGGCGCCAGGGCGCGGTATTGTAGCAGGTGTTGTGCGATAACCGTGCAGAGCTGTTCGATATCAGGCTAATAAGGAGTGCGTCGGCATGAGCGCCCTGAGCATCACCCGCGGGAGGTTCCAGATCGCACTACCCGAGCTGGGCCTGTTCATCGGCGGTAGCTGGCAAAACGGCGAGGCAGGAGCAACTTTTCCGGTCTTTGACCCCGCGACGGAAGAGCAAATCGCGGAGGTGGCGCGCGCCTCGGAGGCTGATGTGGACCGCGCCGTGGCCGCCGCCCGTGCTGCCCTCGAGAGCGACGAGTGGGGACGAATGGCCGGTACCGAACGCGCCCGGCTGTTGTGGCGCATCGCCGATTTGATCGAGCGTGACGCCGATCGGCTGGCGCAGCTCGAGGCGCTGGAGATCGCCAAGCCGGTCGGCGATCCGCGGAATATCGACGTGCCAATGGCGGCCGAGACGTTTCGTCACTTTGCCGGCTGGGCGGACCGGATCGGCGGTCAGGTGATTCCGGTGCCGGACTTCATGGGGCGCTCTCGGCATTGCTACACGCGCCGGGAGCCGATCGGTGTCGTCGCCGCGATCACGCCTTGGAACGCGCCGGTGATGATCTCCTCCTGGAAGCTCGCCCCGGCGCTAGCTTGCGGCTGCACGTTGGTGGTCAAGCCGCCGGCGGATGCCCCGCTCTCGACGCTTCACCTCGTCTCGCTGCTCGACGAGGCCGGTCTGCCCGATGGCGTGGTAAACGTCGTGCCCGGACCGGGTTCCAGCACGGGCGCGGCGCTCGTGCGCCACCCCGGTATCGACAAGGTGTCGTTCACCGGCAGTCCCGAGGTGGGGCGCGGGATCGCCGAGATCGCGTCGGCGGCATTCAAGCCCGTGACGCTGGAGCTCGGGGGGAAGTCTCCTCAGCTCGTCTTCGCCGACGCGGACCTGGACGTTGCGATCCCCACGGCGGCGATCTCGGTGTTCGCCAACGCCGGCGAGGTGTGCGCGGCTGGCAGTCGGATCTTCGTCCAGCGCCAGGTGCAGGACCAGGTCGTCGAGGGGCTGGAGGCATTTGCACGAGACATCGTGGTCGGTGATCCGTTTGCCGAAGGGACGACGATGGGAGCGCTGATCAACCAGGCACAGCTGGACCGGGTGCTGGGCTACGTCCGTTCCGGCGAGGAGGAGGGCGCGCAGCTGGTGACCGGCGGTAAGCGGCTGGAGCGACGGGGCTATTTCGTCGAGCCGACGATCTTCGCGGGCACCAACGACATGACGATCGCCCGCGAGGAGATCTTCGGTCCTGTGGGTACCGTGATCCCGTTCGACGATCCCGATGAGGCCGTGGCTCTGGCCAACGACACCCGCTACGGCCTGACCGCGGTCGTGTGGACGCAGGATGTGACCAAGGCGCACACGATCGCGGCCCGCATCCGTGCCGGCGCCGTGTGGGTTAACGCTTGGGGCGCGCCCGATCCCCGGCTGCCCTGGGGGGGCATGAAGACCAGCGGCGTCGGCCGTGAGCTGGGCGAGGCGGCGATTCGGGCCCACACCGAGGAGAAGGTGGTGAACGTAGTCCTATGAACGTCGGGTCCGACGCTCAGCGAATTGCGCTGGTCACGGGGGCAACCCGCGGGATCGGCACGGAGATCGTTCGGGGCTTAGCCAAGGCTGGGCTCGTCGTTCACATGACCGGCCGCGACGGCGAGCTTGCCTCGAGCGTCGCGGCGACACTGATCCAGGAGACCGGCGCCACCGTGCTCGGCGATGCCCTCGAACTGACTGATGCGAAGGGGGCACAAGCGCTCGTGCGGGAAATCCAGGACCGGCACGGGCGGCTGGACGTCCTCGTCAACAACGCTGCGGCGGAGCTCGACGAAGAGCACGGGGCGCTGGAGGCCGATCTCGACGATCTCCGAACGATGTTCGAGATCAATGTGATTGCGGCCTGGCGGCTGATCCAGCTCGTCGTGCCGGCGATGGTCGCCAACGGCTACGGCCGGATCGTCAACGTGACGACCGGGCTGTGCCAGTTCGAGCGCATGGCTGACTCACGCCGCGAGGACCACTACCCCGGACACGGCGGCTACCGCGTCACCAAGGCGTCCCTCAACGCGCTCACGGCGCTGATGGGCGGCGAGCTGCGGGAGGCCGGCGTGCTGGTGAACGCTTCCGACCCCGGCTACTGCCGCACCGACATGGGGGCGCCGTTCGCGCCTTTGTCCGCGGCCGAAGGCGCCGATGTCTCGATCTACCTTGCCACGCTCGACCAAGACGGGCCCACTGCTGGCTGGTTCTTCCAGCGCCAGTCCAAGATGTGGTAACGGTCTGGCGGGGCGGCGCTGGCTGCTTGGGCTGATGCTGCTAACGCAGTTCCTCGTCGTTCTGCTTGATACCTCCACGGTACTTGCGCTCCCGGAGATCCAGCGACAGGTGGGATTTTCAGCCCGCAGCCTTCAGTGGGTTCAGACCTCCTACATGATCGCGTTCGGGGGTCCGCTGCTGTTGGCTGGACGTTGTGCAGACATCTTCGGACGCCGTCTGATGCTCGTCAGCGGACTCGCCCTGTTCACGGCGGCTTCGGCATTATGCGGATTGGCGGCCTCGCCCGCTGTCCTAGTCGCCGGCCGGGCGCTGCAGGGCGTGGCCTCCGCGTTCGCGTCAGCGGCCGCGCTGTCGATCATCACGGTCACGTTCACGCGGGGACCCGAACGCAACGTCGCGCTCGGCTCGTGGGGACTGGTATCGGGCCTGTCTGCCTCGGTCGGGCTGTTGCTCGGCGGCACGCTAACCGAATGGCTCGGGTGGAACGCGGTGTTCCTGTCACTACTGCCGTTCAGCGTGCTAGCGCTGGTTGCGAGCCTCCGGCTCGTCCCGGCCTATCACGGCGATCACGGGAGCGTCCCGCTCGACGTCCTCGGCGCCCTCCTCGGCACCGGGACGGTCGTCGCGCTCGTGTTCGGGGTCGCCGAGTCGACGACATACGGCTGGCGCTCGATCCCGGTGACCGCAGGAGTCGTGGCCTCGCTCGTCCTGGGTCTCGCGTTCGTAGCACAGGAGCGGCGCGCGGCGGCGCCAATGCTCCCACCCGCGGCGCTGCGCACCGGCAACGTCGGCGCCGGGAGCGTCGCCACGTTCGTATTCGGCGCGATCCTGCTCGCCGTGCTCGCGCTGACCTCCGTCTACCTCCAGAATGGTCGCGCCTTGTCACCCGTCGCGTGCGGACTGGCGATGCTCCCGACGGGAGCGATGTCATTGCTGCTCTCGGTTCACGCCTCGCACTTGGTCGGCCGGTTCGGCGTGAGGGCCGTGCTGGCCTCGGGATTGGGCGTTCTCGGCGCCGGCTGTGGCGCGCTGGCGGCGGTTGGCGGCAGCGGCTCGATTGTTGCCACGTTCGTCCCCGCTGGCGTCCTCTTCGGCGCTGGGATTGCCGGCACTGAGGTTGCGAGCATGATCACCAGCACCGACGACCTCGGACACGGCGAGCTTGCCGGCCTCGCGTCCGGCCTGTGGAGCACGGCTTTGCAGGTCGGCGGCGCCGTCGGCTTAGCCGTGCTGGCCACCGTGATGGCCGATGCGACAGCCGGCCATGGGCAGGCGGTTGTGATCAGCGGCTATCGGGATGCCGCGCTCGTGGCTTGCGGCCTCGGCTTGGCAGGTGCGGTGTTCGTGCTCTGCGCGGTCCGGAGGCGAGTCCTGCCGGGCTTCTCCTGACTTCGATCGCTCCCGATCGCGACGCTATCGTCCGCTAATCGAACAGTGAGGTTCGATTTTATTGACGAGCCCGAAATACCGCTGTAGGGTCGCCGAAACACACGAGACCCGAGGAGATCATGGGCACTTATCGAGCAGACGTCGTTGGGTCACTCCTACGCCCGCGTTACCTTAGTGAGGCGCGGGAGGCGTTCGAGGTCGGTCGGCTTGAGCCGGCCGAGTTCAGGCGCGTTGAGGATCGGGCGGTCGACCAGGCGATCGCGCTCCAGGAGGGTGTGGGCATGGACGTCGTGACCGACGGCGAGATGCGTCGCTTCACATTCTTCGATCAGCTCATCACCGCGGTCGAGGGTCTCTCCGAGGTCCCGGCCAAACCGGTCCCATTTCACGCCGCCGATGGCAACGACATCGATTTCCAGAGCCCCGAGTCGGTGACCGGGAAGCTAACGCGCAAGCAGATGCTCACCCCGCCTGAGTTCGCGTACTCGCGCGCGCGTGCCTTCAAGCCGCTGAAGGTCACCCTGCCCAGTCCGCTGATGACATATGCCATGTACACGCCAGAGCGCAGCGGCGAGGTCTATCCCGACCCGTTCGACATGTTCCGCGACGCGGCCGATCTGGTCCGCGAGGAGGCGCACGTTCTCGCCTCTCACGGCTGCCGCTACATCCAGATCGACGCGCCCGACCTCTGCGAGATGGTCGATCCCGTAATGCGCGAGCATTGGGCCTCGCTTGGCATCGAGCCCGACCGCGTCCTCGGCGAGGGCATCGAGATCATCAACAGCGTGGCCGACGCTGACGGTGTCGACTTCGCGCTGCACCTGTGCCGCGGCAACTACCAGAGCCGATGGATCGCCGGCGGGGGATACGAGAGCATCTCCAAGCAGCTGTTCGCCAAAGCGTCAAACTTCGACCGTTTCGTGCTCGAGTACGACGATGAGCGAGCGGGAACGTTTGAGGCGCTCGCGGACATGCCCGAGGAGAAGACCGCCGTGCTCGGGCTGGTATCGACCAAGACCAACGAGCTGGAGTCGTTCGATCATCTGATCGCCCGCGTGGAGGATGCGTCTAAGTTCCATCCCAAGGAGACGATGGCGGTCGCGACCCAGTGCGGCTTTGCCTCGGTGGCAATGGGCAACGAGATAACCGAGCGCACGCAGGAGGAGAAGCTCCGGCTGGTGGCGGCCGTCGCGCGGCGAGTGTGGGGTTAGCCAGGCCGAGCGGAAAGGTGCATAGACCTCAGCGAGGAAGCCGCAACGCCGGCAGCGCGTTGTGGTAGAGCACCTGGTGGAGCACGTCCGGCGCGAGATTGTCCTCGACGTAGGCGCGCGTGCTCGGGCGCGTCACCCAGGGGAAGTCGGTCCCATATAGGATCCGCTCGGCACCGTAGGTCTCGATGGCGAGGCGCAGCGCGCCGGGCGTCTTCTGCACACAATCAACGTAGAATCGCGTGCGAAGGTAACTGAGCAGGTCGTGCTGCGGCGATGCGCCGATCTCACACTCCATCACGCGCCCGGTAACGTAGGGAAGCGTCCCCCCGAGATGTGGGTGCACGACGGTCAGCGAAGGGCACGCGTCAAGCACACCGCCATAGATCAGCGCTAGTGCAGCTGCTGCCGTGTCGAACATCCAAGCCAGCCCCACCTCGATCGTCGGCCCCAATACCGCTTCGACCGCAATGGAGGTGTGGGACGGATGCAGGAACAGCGGCACCCCGAGCTCCTCGATCCGGCGGTACACCGGAAGCAAGTCGGGCGCGACGAGTGGCTGTCCGCCTATATTTGACAGTACGCACACACCGTGCAGTCCCAGCTCGCAGATTGCGCGGTTGAGCACCTGCAGCGCCGCACCGGAGTCCTGCATCGGCAGCATGCACAGCCCGACGATCTGCTGTGGATGCGCATGCTGCGCCTCTGCCACCAGCTCGTTCAACAGCTGCGTGATGCGCACCGCCTCCGGTAGCTCCAAGCGACTGACCTCGCCAAGCAGGTTGGCGCTGA
Source organism: Solirubrobacteraceae bacterium (assembly GCA_030038955.1). Lineage (GTDB taxonomy): Bacteria > Actinomycetota > Thermoleophilia > Solirubrobacterales > Solirubrobacteraceae > Palsa-465. The sequence continues at coordinate 10,659 of JASHQV010000193.1, read as the reverse complement.
TCACCGCGGTGTCAATTCCGTTGGCATCCATGTCGGCGAGATGGGCGTCGAGGTCGACGTACTCGGTCCCCATTCGCCAGAGCTCGCCTGGCCGCGGCTCATAGAGGATCTCATTCCCCTCCCGCCGGGCCCGCGGGAACTCCTGGCGACCCACGAGCGAGTCCACGTACGAACGTGGATACCAGTGGGCCTGGTAGTCGACTATCGAAGGCATACGCGCTCGCTCGCTGGGCGGGCGCCGCGCCCACCGCAGCGCGGCGCCCGCTCCTCAGCGTTCAATTACCACTGTGGCGTGACCTTATTGACGTTCGCCTTGGTGATGATGTAGTACTTCGTCAGGTTCAGCTGGGTCTTCGTCGCTGGCGGCGGGACCGGCTGACCCCGAACAAGATCGGCTGCCTCTTGGAGGGCCACGGCGGCTTCGGTCCGCGGGACGTCATACACGGTTCCGAACTCGTATCCCTCGGCGATCGACTTTAGCCCCAAGGAGCTGCCGCCGTCACCGATGATCAGGGTCTTCGGGAGCTTTCCCTCTTTCTTTAGCTGCACTGCGCCCTGAACGGACGAGTCGTCGTCGCTGATGATCACGTCAATCTTCTGACCCTTGGCGAGGATTGCCTGAACTGCCGACTTCGTCCCGGCCGGGTCATCGAAGTTGCCGATCACCGGCGTGGCGAGCACCTTGTAACCAAGCTTCTTGAACTGCGGCTGTTCGTGGCTCACCTTGTAGGTCGAGTAGAAGAACGCCGGCAACGCCTCGGTCTGCACGATCGTACACGGCGGCGCGAAGTGCGAGCAAGCCATCTTCACAAGCTGGACGGACGCGTTGGCGTCGATCGACAGTGCCGAGCCGAGCACCTGTGCCTTGATTCCGGGCACCTGGATCGCCGTTGAGGTCGGATCGGGTCCGACCGGAGAATCCAGCGGAACAAACGCGATGTGGTGTGCGACCGCCAGCCTCGCGCAGGCGGCCGCAGCCGCCCCGTTCACCGGGTACTCGAGAATGGCCTGATATGTGCCGCTCGTAATCGCGGTCGCGCATTGCGCCTCCTGCGTCGAGGGGTCATCGTTGCCATTGAACATCTTGACCGAGGCGTTGTCTGCCTTGGCAGCCGCCTCCATGCTGTCGGTCATCGGGATCGTGTAGCTCGTAATGATCTCGTTGAGGAACGCCACGCTGACGTGCTTGCCTGTGCTCGAGCTCGTCGACGAAGAGCTCGTCGTCGAGGTTGTCTTGTGGGTCGCACTGCTGCCGCATCCGGTGATCGCCACGGCCGCGGTCACCAAGAAGACCGCGACGAGCATCCATCGAGCGGACCACGTCTGATGTTTCATTGCTTCTTCTCCTTATACGTGCTTACTCACTGCACTGCCACGAGCGGGTGGTTGTGATGCCGAGGACCCTGTTCGACGCGACACTCATCTCCTCCGATGTCGGATCAGCATGTCCACCGCGACCGCGATCAGCAGGATCGCGCCGGTGACCATTTGCTGATAGAGCGGGTTGACGTTGACCAGATCAAAGCCATCGCCGATCAGTGCCAGCAGCGCGACTCCGACGACCGTTCTCCATATCGCCCCCTCGCCTCCGTACATCGAGTTTCCGCCGATCAGCAGTGCTGTCCATACCGAGTACTGAGAGGTGGAGAATGCGTTGGCGTTAGCGCTCACGCCTTGGCTCGCCACGATCACGCCAGCGACTCCGCCACCGAGGCCAGATGCAAGAAAGGTGAGTGACCGGACCATCTCGGTTCGCACCCCAGACAGTCGTGCAGCCTCGATGTTGCCGCCAATCGCACGTATGTATCGACCCAACGACAGTCGACTCATCACGAGCGAGCAGACGATGATCCCAGCGAGCATCAGCCAGATGTCAACATTCACTCCGATGAACTGCGCCGTACCGAAGAACCCGAACCCGGGACTGTTGGCGGTGATGATGTTGCCCTTCGATATCACCGTTGCGAGCCCAGTGAGGACAATCGAGCTGCCGATCGTCGCGACGAACACGTTCATCCGAAGCACCGAGACGAGAAAGCCGTTGGCGAGACCAAGGCTCCCACCGACTGCCACCCCAGCGAGCATGCCGATCGCTGGGGTGGTCGCATTCGCCACCATGACCGAGACGATTCCGGCCATTGCAAAGATCGCGCCGATCGAGAGATCGAAACCACCAGCTATCAGCACGAGAGTTCCGCCCAACGCCATGAAGCAGACGGGCGTCCACTGGCTGAGGATGTTCAACAGGTTGCCGCTGGTCAGGAACGCACTCGAGGTGACGGACAGCACAATGAACAGTGCGACGAGTCCCAGCAGGATCGCGAAATCCGCAGTTCGGCCCACGTAACGCCGTCGCGTGACGGCTTGGGGCGCCTGCTCGGCATCAAGCTCTTCTCGCCTGGCTACTGTCGGGGTGACGTGCTCGGGAGTAGTCATGAGAGCGCGTTGCCACCCTGATAGCGACCAAAAGCTGCATTCAGAATGTCGTTCTCCTCGGCATGCCCTGGCAGCTCAGCTACCATCCGCCCACGGTGCATAACTAGGATACGGTCCGCCATACCCATCACCTCCTCGAGTTCGTTAGAGATCAGCAGAACACCCAGCCCTTCGTCGGCCAGCCGATGTAGGAGCTCATAGATGGTCAGCCTTGCTCCCACGTCAACTCCGCGGGTGGGTTGATCGGCAATAAGCAGTAATGGGCGATGGACTAGCCACTTCCCAATCGCGACTTTCTGTTGGTTGCCACCCGACAGCATCGAGACTCCGATCTCCACGCTCTCCATCCGCACGTCGACGCTCTTCGCGACGCTGTTCGCCGTGACGGTCTCGCGGCTCGGGCGGATCGGGCGGCAGAAGCCGCGGATCGCCATCGATGGCAGCATGAGATTCGCTCTGACCGAGGCGCTCATGATCAGCCCCTGGTCCTTCCGGCTTTCGGGCACGAGCACAATCCCGTGCTTTGCAGCATGACGTGGGGACCTGATCCGGACAGGCTCGCCAAGCAGCTGGACGGTACCCTCGTCCAGGCTACCGGCGCCGAAGATCGCCTGTGCCACCTCGCTGCGTCCGCTGCCGACCAGACCGGCCATCCCCACGATCTCGCCCGCGTGTATTTCGAAGGACACGTCTTGGAACACACGTCCCTGCGTCAGGCCGCTCACGCTCAGGACCGCCGGGGCTCCGCTAAAGCTACGCTGGCGCTTGGCTGGGAACATCGCGCTCAGTGGACGTCCGACCATCTTCGTCACGAGCGAGTCGACATCCTCCTCCGCTGCAGGCGCAGTTGAGACATGGCAGGCGTTCTTGAGAACGGTCACGGTCTCCGCCACCGCCAAGGCCTCCTCGAGCTTATGCGTGATGTAGAGGAAGCCGAGGCCGCGATCTCGCAGATGGCGAACGAATGCGATCAGTCGCACAGACTCCTCGTCGGTGAGCGCGGCCGTCGGCTCGTCCATCACGATCAGCCAAGCGTTACGCACAATCGCTCGCAGGATCTCGACCTTCTGTTGCTCACCGACACCCAGCGTCGAGACCTTGACGTCAGGATCGAGATCAAACCCCGTTTCCCCGACCAGAGTACGGAAGCGCTGGCGCAACGATCGCAGCTGCACCCACCCTGCCGTTGTCGTCTCGGTGCCGAGGAAAACGTTGTCGAGCACCGACAGCGAAGGCACCACCATGATCTCCTGGTGGACGAGCGCGATCCCGCGGGTCAGGGCGTCCCGCGGGTGACGGAAGGACACCTCCTTGCCATCCACGAGTATCGTCCCTTCGTCGGGAGCGAGTGCGCCGCCGATGATCCGTCCCAGTGTCGACTTGCCGGCGCCGTTCTCGCCCACCAGCGCATGAATGTGCCCGGAGGCAATCTTCAGGCTGACGTCGATTAGAGCCTGGGCGCCAGCAAACCCCTTGCTCGCGTGTTGTACCTCGACGCTTCGAGTGGCAGCTGGCGTCCTTGTGAGGTCGCCGTTGTTGGAAGCTGCAATCGGCACGAGCAATCAGTGCTATGCGAAGCGCCCACGCGCCAAAGGGTGAGGTGCCAAAGCGGCTTCATCCTGAGCACGGCGGCCGGCCCTTGCAGAAACGTCTGTGCGAAGGCTGGCCCGCCGTTGGGGTCCCCGATCGTTTGCCTGCGGAAGGCTCCACGTCTTCAGATGAGTGCCGCTTTCGGTGCAGCTGAGCAGGAAGGGCACTCCGCCCCGAATCGAGATCAAGGATGTCGTCATCCAGAGGCTTTCCTGTACGAGAGCGTGATCCGCCAAAGCCATCCCACCCTCGGCTAGGCGGGACTGCCGATTATCGAACCTTATCGTTCGAGAAACAACAGCAGTCTAATTTTTGCCCCGGCTGGCTGTCAAGTGTTTGGATCCTCTGTCCGGGCTCGCTCGACCCAGGAATAACAAGCCCCTAATGAACTATAATCGGATATCATAGCCCGATAAACGATTGTGCGAGGACGACTTCGTGGTTCAGGACGAACGTATCGCAGTGGTTGGTGCAGGCTTGATCGGGCTGTGTTCGGCCTGGTACTTGGCCCGCTCGGGTGCATCGGTGACGGTTGTCGACCGCGGCGTCGTGGGAGGCGAGACCTCCAGCGGCAACACCGGGTGGGTGGTGCCTGCGCTGTCGGCGCCGGTGGCGGCGCCTGGAAGTGTGCGGCAGGGAACGCAGATGTTGTTTCACCGCGACAACCCATTTCGAATCAAGCCGAGGCCGAGCCCGAGCTTGGCGCGGTGGTTAGCGGCATTCATCCGCAGTGCACGACCGGACCGCTTCAAGGCCGGCGCCGAGGCAATCTTGGCGCTGAACGAGCACACGCTCGAGCTGTTCGACCAGCTGCGCGAAGACGGCGTCTCCTTCGAGATGCATCAGGGTGGAATCGTCTTCCTATGCCTCTCGCCGGGCGCAGCAGACGCAGCCGAGCAGCGCTTCGCTGCACTCGGCTATTCCGGCGAGATCGAACGACTGGACGGCACGCAAGCTAGGCAACTGGAGCCGAGCGTGGGGCCTGCGGTACGCGGAGCGTTGCATATCAAGCCTGAGCGAGTGGTCCGGCCGGAAACCCTGACCCGCGGGCTGCATCAGGCGCTGCTCACGCGGGGAGTGGAAGTGCTCGAGCACACCCCGGTGCGCCAGCTCCGGCGTGACGGGGCGGGATGGATCCTGACGGCCGGCACTCGGGAGATCCGCTGTCACAAGGTGATTGTCGCCGCCGGAATCTGGTCGCTTCAGCTATGCCGGCAGCTCGGGATCCGGATCGACATGCAGCCGGGAAAGGGCTATAGCCTGACCACGGACGGTGAGGGCGCCCGGCCACGGCACGCGCTGTTCTTCGTCGAGGCAATGGTGGGCGCTGCACCTTATGAGGGCACTGTGCGACTGGCGGGCATGCTCGAGCTGGCCGGGATGGATCCGCGCCCGCACGAGCGGCGCATCGGGCTACTGCGCAGCGCCGCCCGAGCCTACCTGCGGGGGTGGGACCCCGGAGAGCAAGGCGAGCCGTGGGCGGGCCTGCGACCGCTGCCGCCCGATGGTCTACCGATCATCGGCGAGATTCCGGGACGTCCGGGCGCGTATCTGGCTACCGGCCACGGCATGGTTGGGCTCACCCTGGCGCCTGCCAGCGGAGCGCTGCTCGCCCGCACGATCCTCGACGGAGGCGCGCCGGACAAGCTCGCCCCATTCTCGCCTGCACGGTTCTGATCCCTGCTGCCCCTTACTAGCGGCTCGCCGGATCGCCGCTGGCACGTCCGCTGGGTCCAACGACATCCGGTCCGGAATCACCCCTGGGAATCACCCCTGGCTGTGGTGGGATCCGGCTGCGCGCGAACGGCGTGCGTCGCGTTCCCCTGTACTGCCTCCGCCGGCTGGCGGAACGCCGCTTCGGCGAACGCCTCCATCGCCTCGTAGGGCAGTTCGTAAGGCGCCATCGGGCGGACAAACAGATGGTCGATTCCGGCGGTTCTGATCGTCGCCAGCTTGGCCGCGATCTCGTCAATCGTGCCGAACAGGCCGAACTTCTGTGCAAACAGCATCGCCGCCTCGTCGGAGATTACCCGTGAGGCGATTCGGACTGCCTCGTCCCAGTCTTCGGCTTGCCCGATCGAGGGGTACACCGGGGGCAGCGAGGAGAGGTCGCCGATCTTGATGTCCGCCTCGGCCATGACCCGCTGACCGGCGCCGGCCTTGGCCAGCAGGCAGCACACAGGCTTGAACAGGGCGGCGTCGCGTTCGAGATCGTCGGTCAGGTGGAAGAACGATGTGCAGACGACCTCGATGTCTTGCCGCGTGCGTCCCGCAGCCTGCAGTCCCGGCTTGAGCAGGGCAATCGCAGCCTGCATCACCTCGGGCGTGACCCCGACGGAGAAGATCACGCCGTCGGCTACCTCGCCCGCGAGCGCCGCCATCTTCGGCCCACCGGCGGTCATGTACACGGGCACGGTTCCGTGCGCGCCGATCAGTCGTGCCTTGCGCTCGTCGTAGTCCCACCAGTCGCCGTTCAGCAGCGCTCGAACCTGTGTGATGTCGCGCCGGAACACGGCGCGGGTAGTGGGAGACATGCCGATGAGGTGGCCGAGCCCAGCCCCTGTCCCCAAGCCTAGGATGATCCGACCCGGGGCGATCTCGTTGAGCGTGTTGGCGGCCGAGGCGACCACAGTCGGATGACGGGTCTCGGTGCTGCTGACGCCCGAGGCGATCCGGATTCGCGAGGTGCGGCTGGCCGCCAGCGCCATCGTGATGAACACGTCCCGCCACAGCAGCTGCGCGTCAGGGATCCACACAGCGTCGTAGCCCAACTCCTCCGCATGTGCGGCCAGGGCACCAATGGCGCGTACATCGCCGCACGGTGGGATAGCGAGGCCGTAGCGCACGATCAATTGGGGCGGTAGCCGATCGCGTAGAGAATCTCGCTGGAGATTCGCACGTGACCGTCGGCGCCGGCACGACGGCGGGCGGCATCGATCACCGCATCCCACGCGGCCTGCACCTGCTCGGGGGATCGTCCTTCGAACAGGCCGCAGATCGTTGGGTTGATCTCGTGCCAAGCGACAACCTCGTCCGCGTCGGCGAAGTCGTATACAAGCTGCTTGGACTCAACCCGTACGTCGACGAAGCCGGCGTCGTCCAGCAACGTTCTGAGCACGGTCGCGTTCGAGATCGAGTAGACCCCGGGCTCACCAATCTTGCCCCGTGGCAGTGTGGGTAGCCCCAGCGAGGAGCTGATCGCATCAACGGTCATCGTCCACTGCTCCTGTGTCTCCTCTGGTCCGACCACAGCAACGCAGAAGCAGCCTCCTGGGCGCAACGCCCTCAGCACACCGCTGGCCGCTCGCTGCGGCCGTGGAAGGAACATCAGGCTGTTGCGCGACAGACCGGCGTCAAAGCTGCTCGGCGGAAGGTCCAGCTCCTCGGCGTCGCGAGCGATCCAGGTGACGTTGTCCAATGCGGCCGCGTCCGCACGCGCCTGGGCGGCCTGTAGCATCTCCAGGGAAAGGTCCACTCCGGTGACGTGACCTTCGGGACCCACAAGGCGTGCGCCGGTCAGCGCCGGCTCTCCATGGCCAGTGCCGATGTCGAGCAGCCGCTGCCCGAGTGAGACCTGTGCCTGTGCCAGCAGCTCCCTGGAGATCGGCCCCCAGTGCTTCTCAATCAGCTCAGCTCGCTGCAGCCGAACGCCCGCGCCGGAGCCCCACTGCGCCGCTTGGTCAGCCTTCAGCGCCATGGCGTCGGCCACCATCTATACTCCGATTATCGAACCCTGATTACCGATCATATTAGAGTAGGGTGCGTCTTTAGGGCTTGTCAAGCGAATTCACGCGCTCGCAAGTCCCGCTTGCCAACTCGCGATCGGCTTGACTCGAAGGCCGGGGCGGTCCTAAGATTATCGGAATATGCTTCACGATTATCGAGCACCATGCCCGCTAGAAGGAAGGATCACTCGGTGCAAGTAAAAGCCACACGCATCGGACACATCGGGATTGCCGTGCGCGACCTCGACAAGACGCTCGAGTTCTATGAGCGCTGGGTGGGCCTACGTCTCACGGAGCGCTTTGAGTACCCCGACCAGGAGGTCGGTCATGGTGTAACGGTCAAGGCTGGCGCATTCGTTCGCTGTGACGGCGCCCATCACTGCATCTCCTTCTTTGTCCCGAGAGACGAGTTGCTGGTCACGTCCAATGGCCGTCTGCCACTCGGGCTGCACCATCTCGCCTTCGAAATGGCCACGCCGGAGCAGCTGCTCGAGAAGTACAGGGAGTTCCAACGGGAAGACATCGCGATCGTCAATGCGCGCCAGGGCGGCCCCGGCAACCAGCCACGGTTCTACGTGCGGGATCCCGACGGCAACCTGCTTGAGTTCTATTGGGGAATCGACAGTATCGGCTGGGACGGCCGGCCCAGGGAGTACGGCCCCATCGAGGAGATCGACCTGGAGCGATTCGACTTCGACGAGTTCGAGCGCCGGCGCGAGAGCGACGCCCGCCTGAGCAACTCCGAGCCGACCCGGATCTCCTCTTGAAGCTCGTGCTGTTCGGAGCCACCGGAATGGTCGGCGGCGCCATCCTCGTCGAAGCACTTGAGCGGGGTCACCAGGTGACCGCGGTCAGCCGTAACCCCTCGCAGCTTGACCAGCAGGATCCGAGCCTGACTGTGATCTCCGGCGATGTCACGGATCCGGCCTGCGTCGCGCTCTTGGCGCGCGACGCAGATGCCGCGATAACCGCGGTCGGGGGCGCCGCGGAGGGGAACCCAGACGTGGTCGTCGAGGCGGCACGCACGCTACTTGCGGCGGCCGGCGAGACGAGGATCTTTGCGGTCGGCGGCGCCGGCAGCCTCAACCACCCCGCCGGTGGCACGGTCTCCTCCCAGCCCGACTTCCCCGACGACTGGAAGCCCAGCTCCGACGCCCAGGCTCGTGCGCTGGAGATTTACCGTACAGAGGGAGAAGGACGCGATTGGACCTACCTGAGCCCGGCTCACCTGCTCGAACCCGGGGAGCGAACTGGCCGTTACCGCACCGGCGAAGACACGCTCCTGACAGACATCTCAGGGGAGAGCCGGATCTCGACCGCGGACTACTCCGTGGCAGTGCTAGACGAGCTGGAGTCTCCGCGCTTCCGGGGCCGCCGCTTTACCGTGGCCTGGTGAGTTCCACCTGCTTGCGCTACCGCATCCGTCGGCGACTGATGCAAGGATGGCCGGGTCGGCTCGGTGAGTGGCTGTTGTCGGCGCGCGCCGAGCAGCTGCTCAGGTGCCTGCCCGCCGCTCCTGCCAGATCCGGCACGAAACCAATCCTGGGAGCGTGGGCGAGCTACGACCGCAGCGTGCCGGCAGAGTTGCGCGGCGTCCCAGGAATCCGGCGTGACCGGGCTGCGGAGGATGAGGCCTACGAGCGCGCTCCTCTGCGTGACTTTCACACCGATCACGGACCGGCGATAACCTGGATTCTGAGGCAGCACTGGCACGTGCTCGCTCCGCGGTTGCCGCGCATGACCCGGGTGGCGCTGGCCGAGCGGGCCACGGCCTGCGTGACGCCGACGGCGACCGCAGACCCAATTGACGCCGCCGAGCTGACCGCAGCGTTTCGTCGCCACGCGGCCGCGATCGGCCTCTCCGCTGTGGGGGTGGCACGGTATGACCCTCGCTACCACTTCGTCGACTACCACGGGCAGGAGAAGGGGGACCGGGTGGTCGTGGGCTTCGTAGAGCAGAGCTGGGAGGCCGTCCAGGAGGCGCCATCTGCGCTCAGCGAGCGGGCGACCTTCGAGGCATTCACCAAGGTGCACGAGCTGATGACCAACCTGGCGCGCTGGCTGCACGCCTGCGGCTACGCCGCCGCCGCCGAGGCCGGCGACGCGCACGGGATCGTGATCCACTACGCCGTTGAGGCTGGCCTAGGACAGCTCGGGCAGAACGGCCAGCTGCTGACTCCGCAAGCTGGTTCCCGTTGCCGTCCTACTTTGCTCACTACTAATGCGCCGCTCGAGTTCGATTCCCCGCGTGACTTCGGCGTGACGCGCATCTGCGAAGCCTGCCAGGTGTGCGTGCAGCGCTGCCCCACAGGCGCCATCCCGGCTCGGCGATGGATGACGCGCGGGGTCGAGAAGGCGAAGATCAACGTCTCACGCTGCCTGCCCGTGATGGGTCAAGCCTACGGCTGCGCGATCTGCATGAAGGTTTGCCCCGTCCAGCGCTACGGCTTGGCGGCCGTGACGGAGGAGTTTGAGCGCACCGGCAGGATCCTGGGGAAGGGAACCGACGAGCTGGAGGGATACGTGTGGCCGATCGACGGCCGGCGCTACGGCTCCCGAGAGAAGCCACCGATCCCGCCCGGCTTCACCCGACCGCCAGAGCTTCGATTCGACCCACCCAAGTACTTCAAGCCCTCGGAAGCGGATGTCTCTCCATCCGCGCCGGTGCACGGTCACAGCGGATGACGCCTGAGGTCGACACGGACCTGCGATCGCTCCATGTCGACCAGGTGGGCAGTCTCCTACGGCCGCCGCCCCTGCTCGACGCGTTCGCACGCTTCCGCGCCGGCGAGCTGGACGAAGCGACCCTTCTCGGCGTCCAGGACGATGCCGTGCGTGCGGTGGTCGCCGAGCAGGAGCGCCGGGGGCTGCCCGTCGTCGTTGACGGCGAGTTGCGCCGCATCCACTT
>JASHQV010000192.1 GCA_030038955.1 Solirubrobacteraceae bacterium | reverse complement strand
CGCTCGAGCCCCTCGATCGTGCGGACCTCGTGGCCCTCCACCATCGCCGCCAGCTGCGTGCACGACTTGACCGCCACGCCGTCGATCTGGACGATGCAGGCGCCGCAGTTGGAGGTGTCACAGCCCCAGTGCGTGCCGGTCAGCCCCGGCGTGTCGCGGATGAAGTGTACCAGCAGCGTCTGCGGCGGCACGTCGCGGCTGACGGTCTGCCCGTTGATGTTGATCGTGACCTGCATTTGCTCATGCCTCCTGATGCAGCGCCCGGGCGGTCGCCCGTCGCAGCGCACGCTTCGTCAGCACCGCCGCCAGGTGCCGCTTGTAATCGACCGGGCCGCGGCCATCGGCGGTCGGCATCGAGTCCTCGGCCGCCATCTGCCCGGCCTGCTCGAACAGCTCCTCGGACGGCTGACGTGCGCGCAGCAGCTCGGCCGCCCGTTTCACATCGATCGTGAACGGCCCGACCGCGGCCAGCGCGACGCCGACGTCGCTGTAGCTGCCGCCGTCGATCCAGACCCCGACCGAGGCGGCCGCGATCGCGAAGTCGCCGGCGCGACGCTCGACCTTCTCGTGGGCGCTGCCGGCGCCCGGCTTGATCGGCAGCCGCACCTCGGTCAGCACCTCAGCGTCTCCTACGGCCGTCATGTAGGGACCGACGTGGAACTCGTCCATGCCGATCACGCGCTCGCCGTCCGCCCCCTGAATCACGGCCCTGCCCTTGAGCGCCGTCACGACCGCGCTGAGGTCCTCGCCCGGGTCGGCCTGGCACAGCGAGCCGCCGATCGTCCCGCGGTTGCGGACGGCCGGGTCGGCGATCACCAGCTCGGCGTCGACGAACACCGGAAAGTGCTCAGCCAGCAAATCGGAGCTCAGCAGCTCGACATGCCGTGTCAGCGCGCCGATCCGGATCTCGTCGCCCTCCCGCCGGATGTACGACAGCTGCTCGAGGTCGTTGATGTCGATCAGGTGCTCGGGGTTCGCGAGCCGCAGCTTCATCATCGGGATCAGGCTGTGGCCGCCGGCGACGATCCGCGCCCCCGATCCGTGCTCGGTCAGCGACGCGATCGCGCCCTCGACACTGGTCGCCCGCTCGTATCCGCATGGTGCCGGCGTCTGCATCACGCACCTCCCCGTCGCTCGGTCGCCTCGTCGCCGGCCGCGCTGCCCTCGCCCGCGGACACTCCGGCCGGCATCCGCCGCCGCACGCCCGGCGTCTCGCTCGGCTCGTACTGGACCGGCGCGTCCGTGCCGATCACCGGCGAGCGCGGCAGTCGTTGCGGTCGCGTCTGCCGGACGTCGGTGTACAGCAGCTGCGTCGCCAGCTCGCTGCGAGCCACGTGCCTGAGCACCGGCCCCTCGGGGCTGGCGGCGGCGATCGGCGCCTCGCGGCCGAGCCGCGCGAGCGTCAGCGTGCCACGTGTGTAGACCTCCCCGATCCGTGGCGGGACCAGCGTCGTCGAGTCCGGGTAGTTGCGCAGCCCGGCAGCCGCGGCGCCCGGGTACAGGCTCTCGACCAGCCCGACCGCGTCGTCCACCCCGGCCTTCTTGACGAGCAGGCCCTCGAGCGCGTCGACGGCCGCGTCGAGGTTGCCGTTGATGTCGCGCACGACCGGCGCGACCGGCTCGGTCTTGGCGAGCAGCTCGCCGACAGCGGCGATCGCGTCGTCCAGGCGACGTCTGATCTGGACGAGCGCGGCGATCGTCGGCAGCAGGTAGGCCGCGGCTGCGCCAACGATCAGCACGACCGCGACCAGCAGAACGATTCCAGCAGCAGGCATCAGCTCACCTCCGGCTCACGCATCGTCGATGATCGTGTCGAGCGACCCGCCGAAGTCGGCGACGGTCGCGACCGTGTCCTTCACCTGCTGCTGGGTTCTCAGCAGCAGCGGCACTGCGTCGAGGTCCGTGGAGCCGGCTGCTGCCGCATCCGCGATCCGGCCGACGTGGGGCACGATCCCCCGCGCCGCCGCAAGCACGCCGCGCAGCAGGTAGATCACGATCGGCAGCACGACCACCAGCAGCACCACGTCGCCGATCCAGTAGAGGATCATCGCGCCCTCCTGTCGATCTTCGTGGCCGCGGCCCACCAGGCCGCGGCCATCGTCACATAGCTCATCGTGGGCCTCTCGGCGCTCATCGTGGCCTCCTGTCGGCGACGACCTTCGCTTTCGAGGCGACCCCCGGCAGCACCGCCAGGATCTCGTCGAAGCGATCGTTGATCGCCTTGACCGCCGGCTCCAGCGGACGCAGGTGCGACTCCTCGACGCCCGCCAGCGCGTCGGCCAGCGTCGCCAGCGTCGCCGCCGTGGACTCGAGCCCACGGCGAACCTGGATCAGCGCCGTCGCCAGCACCGCGATCACGACCGCGGCGAGCACGACGCTCAGCAGTACGAGTACGTGGGTGCTGCTCATCGTCCACCGAACCCGTCGGTCAGCGCGTTCATGTAGTCGTCGAGCACGAGCACCTCGTCCTCGATCTGCTGCAGCACCGGTGCGGTCGCCTGCAGCTGCGGGATGTACTCGGTCTGGCCCGCCACCTGGCCGGCGACCGCGAGCAGCGCCTTCGCCGAGCGGTCGATCCGGTCGACGGTCGTGACCAGCACCGTCAGCAGGATCGCCGCGACGACCGCGGCGCCGAAGCCGATCGCCAGACCGATCGACCAGAACGTGTGGGCGGATGCCCCGATCACGATCATTTTCCCACCGCCACCTTTCGCA
>JASHQV010000191.1 GCA_030038955.1 Solirubrobacteraceae bacterium | reverse complement strand
CGAGACGCTCCGCACGCGCCGCGTGCCTGGCCCGGTCGCAACGCTCGCCGCCGACACTGGGGTCAACGTCTTCCATGCGACATTCACCCGCTGGATCGCCCAGGACGACCCGGCTGCATTCCGGCGCATCCTGCACGAGGTGCTACGCACACTTAGCTCTCTCATTGCTCACCACCGATCAGACACCAACACCGCGGCACTCACCTGATCCCCGTAGCCGGTCACGGGTCCCAATCAGGCTCGTCGTCCGATGAGAACGGATCAGAGCGGCGATGCGCGCTGTCACCGCGGGCATAGCCACACGATCACCGTCCGGGGTCGAGACCGACACGAGCCGGCGGATCGTCGCGAAACTGGCGATTGCAGGGAGAGAAGAGGATGGGCACGGCTGGGTTCTAACCAGCGACCTCTCGCGTGTGAAGCGGGGAAAAGGAACCCCGAAGCGCCGCAAAAAGCCCCGCTAATCGCGTACTTCTGCGAGGTGCGGTTGGAAGCCATTACCCGTAGTTTCTGGGGGTTCCCGGCGGGTTTAGGCCACCAAGCGCGTTCAGTGGCCTAAATGGCTTCACTTGGCGAATTGCTGTCAAAGCTGGTGAGGTCGGGCGCACGCGAGACAGGTATCCTGTGGGCATGCGGCGAACCTCGGCAGAGACCATTCCAGGCCCGGAGACGCCCGCGCTCTCGGAGCAGGAACGCGCCGCACGGCTGCAGCGCTTGGCCGCCCGCCTGTTTGAGGCGGACGGGCTCGACCGAGACGCATTGGCGCGAGTCGAGCAACTGACTGACGACGAGCACTAGTCCGTCCAATCGTGGACGCGACTGGACTGCTCGGCGGCGACGCAACGTTCGTCGCAGACACTTCCATGTGGTGGCGAGCACGTTCTCTGGCCGGCGAGCTAGCCACGTTGTTGCGCCAAGCAGTCGTCGAGGACCGAATCCTGATCACGCCAATCGTGCGGCTTGAGATTCTCTACTCCGCGCGCACCAGATTGACCGCGGCAGCATGCTCGACCGCGCGTGAACATCCATCCCGACCCACGTCAAATTCCGGGCATGGCCGGACCTCCTCATCATCATGGGGTCAGCCGGAGCCCAATTCTCCGGCCAGACAAACCCCCGCGAGGAGCGTCCGGCCTACAACCCCGGCAGGTCAACCCTGCAACGATCGACCCGCGCCATATGGTCTAGGCCGCAAGCCCCACGTAGCTTGGATATGTAACCTGACCTCTGCATTGATCTTAGACACACACTCGTGTATGGTGTGTGACTTGACGGAGCAACAGCGACCTAGGTGACCCGAGAGAGTTTGAAATGAGAAGGTCGCTTTGAACCGCTCGTCCATACGCAAGGTTCTGATGCTGGTGCGGCGGGGGATGGAAGCGATGCCGACGCGGGGCATGCCGGCTCTTGCGGCAGCTGTTGCGACCGTGGCTTGCCTCTGCGCGCCAACGCAGGCATTGGCGCGAGTGCGAGCTACCTCAACCGTGACCTTTGCGCGGCTGGGCGGCCTGCCTCACGGCACGACTGGCAAACTGACGCTGGTCGCCAAACGCATGTCTCGCGGCAGGCTCCGAGTCCATGCCACGGCCATCATCACGATGAAAGGCCGTAAGCGGCAGACCAAGCACGTGCGCTCGATCCCCGCTCAGTTCGAGATTTTTGCGTGCCTTGCGTCCATCGACCCGAACGAAATCCCGTTCACAGGCCCGACGCTCTTCTTCACCGGTACCGACCAAATCAAGAACGTAAGCATCCGAGAGACGCCTGGCACGCAGCGCTTCCGCATGAAGGGCATAGCGAACGTGGGGGCGTTCGGCGGCGGGTGGACCGACTGCGCGGACGCGAACATCTATCCAGACAAGGGTCCCGATGTTCTCTTCACACCAGACGCAACCGACGTGCTCACCACAGAGAACGACAACGGGCAGCACGTGCCGTACCCTCCCTTGCCTACAACCGCCAGCTCTGGCGGTTGAAACCGGTCCACGCCTGCGGATTGCCAACCCAGTTACGACGACTCAAACGACACCACACGGACGAGTCGCGGCCTTATTTTGGCAGCCGCACAGCAGTATGATGCTTGCGGTACCTCTTGTTTGATCCCGAGACGCACCGCACGGCAGGGGACCGCGGCGTCGGGCTGGGTACCCACTGCTCTCTTATGTCCCGCCAATTGCGCCAAGTGGTAGTTCAAGAGTGCCCCGTTTCTCGACGATACTTGCTGTCGTGTCTACTGCATTGTCTGGCGCAAGCAGCGACGCCTCCCACGCACCTTTTTGCTCAAGAGTGGCGTTAACTCGCTCACCGGTAGCCGTCTGAAGCCGGATCACTCGTGTGCCCCTCGGTGAGAGTCCCACAAACCACGCTCGCCCATGAAGCTGTGGAATACCTTGGAAGAAGAGGACTAGCCTGCCCTTCTGTACCTCAGCGGGATCAGCGCATCGGAGGTCCGGCTGGGACGGAATGGTGGGGAGAGTCGACTCGAGAAGCAGCGCCAGACACTTTACTTGTTGGTCTTCCACGACCCAGGCCCGCACACTCGGCATATTCGGAAGAGCTGTTGCAGTGCGGGCGCTGAGTCCCATTTGTAAAAGGGGCTCAGCGAATACTCTTGGAAGTTTCGCGCTAGAGACTACCCCCTTTTTCCCAGACGACAGTCGGGGTGCATCGCTTCCGAGTCGGGGAGTACCAAGTATCGGCAGCTGCGGGCGCGCCGGTGTGACTCGAGAATTGCCACATCCTACGAGCGTCAGCCCAGCCGTAACAGAATAGATCAGAGCTCTCTTCATCGCGACGCCATCTGGTGAGATTCTTTTGTCCGCCTTACTGCATGGTTGGGCCCTATAGGCCCAACCATGCAGTGGTCAGAAGAGGCGCAGATCCCAAACCTGCGGCGTCAGCTGTACCAGTCCTCGCCGTCAAGTGCAACGCCGGAGCCGCTCGTCGCATTGTTCTTAACGACGGCGTACCCTTCCACGGGACTACCGATTTCTCCAGGCTGGCCAGTACTACAGCCAGGAAGACCGGCACACATCAGGCCGGTGTCTCCCGATGGATCGCAGACCCAAGAGAAGTAGTTGTGATATGAGCCCCCGGAGTAGTACTGCATGTCAACGCATACTGGGACGGAGTTCGGGCCCGAGTAGCTGTACGGGTAAGACACTCCGTTGACCCACCATAGGTCTCGTTCCACCGGATCCCGACATACCTTCTGTGGCCCTGTGACCCAGTGCAGACAGAAGTACGAGCTTGTTTGCGCTCTCGCCACTGCTGGAACCGCGAGTATGGCTGCCTGGATAGCCAAGCCACCGAGAAACGCGAGGAAGACACGTTTAGCCATCTGACTGCTTCCTTTCATCGTGTGGGTGGGCGATGGAACAAACTTGCATGCTTCTTTGAAATTGGGAGGCGCGTTTCAGCGCAAGCACCAGATGGTATGGTGCCGTGCGGTCATTATACACGAGACTGTGTGCAAATGCTAGGTCAAGTCGCCGAGCCAGGCAGGCCCTTTGGTTGCCTGGCGCGGTCGCCCGCCACCGGCTGACCACGCTCGGTCGTCCGAGCATCCAGGACGAGCATTACCCACGCGGACCCAGACCCGCTCGACGATCAACTGGAGCCGCAGGGACGACGGCAGGTAGACCCGTCGCCGGCATCGCTGACCGCGCGATGGTCCGCCAGCGTGAAGAAGTAGCCAAGGGGCGGCGGTTGGCAGCGATGCCGACGCCCATCTTGAGACCCGCGTGGGTACGGCGCCATTCCGGGGCCGGTGCGTCGCTGCGTCCGCGGATCTCATGGTCGAGCCCAACTAGAGCCGCCTGGGGGCCGACCTCACCATCTCCGGCGATCTACACCGTGCGGCCCGGCATCTTAGAGGCCAGGCTGGCAACCGCCTGCCGCCCAGGACCGCCTAACGCCACACCACGCGCCCAAGCGTGGCGTGTCAAGCCTCTCCAGTTACCTCGGACCGGCCTCGGGGCTCACGCCGCCAACGAGCGACACGCATTTGCATCCGGTTGATGCGGTGCTGTCAAACGCGTGTCTCGCTCGCTATGGGACCGTGCTGTCGATCGGCAAAGTCGGGCTCACGCGAAGCCAGCAGCTTTACTACGAGCAGCAGGTAGCGCGCGGGGCCGAGGACTATTACGCCGGGCGGGGGGGAGTCGCCCGGCCGATGGGCCGGCTCGGGGGCTCAGCTGCTTGGGCTGGAGGGTGACGTCGAAGCGGACGAGTTCACGGCGCTGATGGGCGGAAGGGACCCGGTCACGGGGGCGGAGCTGGCCCTGCGCACGGCGCGATCCTCCACGGCGGCGTTCGATCTGACCTTCTCCGCCCCGAAGAGCCTGAGCGTGCTCTTCGCAGCCGGCGATGACCGGCTGGCCGGCGCGCTGGTGGCGGCCCATGAGGAGGCGGTCAACGCGGCGCTTGGCTACCTGGAGCGGGAGGCGTGCCGGGTAAGGCGCGGCCATAACGGCACGTCGGCGCAGCGGGCGGCGGGTGATCCGCGGGGGTGGCAGCAGGCGCGGCCCGAGCCGGCGGCGGGGTTTGTCGCGGCGGCGTACAGGCATCGGATGTCGCGGGCGCAGGATCCGCAGCTGCATACGCACGTCGTGGTCGCCAACATGGCCCAGGGGGCCGACGGCCGCTGGACGGCGCTGGACGGTCGGCCGATCTTCCGGTACGCGAAGGCAGCGGGCTGCCTGTATGAGGCGCACCTTCGCCGCGCGGTCATCGAGCGTCTGCCGTGGGCATCGTGGGGTCCCGTGCGGGAGGGGATCGCGGAGCTCGAGCAGGTGCCTGAGGCGGTACGGGAGGAGTTCTCACAGCGTCGGCGGCGGATCTTGGAGCGCGAGGCCGAGCTCGAGGCGGCGGGGTTGGCGGTGGGCCCGGCAGGGCGCGAGCGGATCGCGTTCGACACCCGCGAGCCCAAGCGGGAGGTCGTCGAAGCGGACTGGCGCGCAGAGGTGCGGGCCCGGGCCGCCGAGCATGGCCTGGGCCAGGATCCGCTCGACCGTCTGGCGAGACGGACGCTCGGTCACCCCGAGATCGTCCAGGTGAGCGCGGGACTCGAGCGGCGCTTCACAACGCGCCGATTGCTGCGCGCAGAGCAGATCATCGTTGGGCACGCCGTGGCCAGGCTGGGGAAGTGGGCAGCCATCCTCGACGTGCGCCACCTCGAGCGGACCTTCGGCGGGTTGCCGTGGCGGCTGAGCGATGAGCAGGCGGCGGTGGTTGCTCGGGTGGCGCTGTCCGGCAATCGGATCGATGTCGTAGAGGCGCTGGCCGGGACGGGCAAGACGACGTGCGCGGCGGCGTTGCGCGAGGTCTATGAGCGGGCCGGCCACCGCGTCCTGGGTGCGGCGCCGACCGCGCGGGCGGTCCGGGAGCTCAAGGACCGCGCCGGGATCACGGACGCGCGCACCCTGGATGCCTGGGCGCTGGCGCTCGAGCGCGACCCGGAGGGCTTGGTCGCGTTGGATTCGGCCGCGGCCCGCCGGCCGGGAGTGGTGATCATCGACGAGGCGGGGATGGCCAGCACGCGGGTCTCGGCGCGGCTGATCGAGCGGGCGATGGCCGCGAACGTGAAGGTCATCGCGATCGGCGACTCTGGCCAGCTGTCATCGGTGCAGGCGGGCGGGTGGCTTGGTGCGCTGACTCGCCGGATCGGCGCGTTCGAGCTCCAGGAGGTGATGCGCCAGCGCGACCCGCAGGAGCGCCGGGCGCTGGCCGGCATTCATCGCGGCTGGCCCGAGAGTTACCTGCGGCTCAAGCAAGCGCGTGGCGAGCTCGACGTTCATGTGGGCCAGCGTGCAACACACCACGCCGAGTGGAACCTGGTTAGCCGCTGGTTCGCCGTCGCGGAGCGGTGTGGCGAGACGCAGACGGTGATGATCTGCCGGGACAACGCCCGCCGCGAGCGCCTCAACGGGCTTGCTCGCGCCCTGCTGCGCGGGCAGGACCGGTTGGGCGAGGACGTGGAGATCGCGGGGCGCCGGTGGGCGGTCGGCGATCAGGTCATCGCGCGGCGCAACGACCGCTCCCTTGACGTCGACAACGGCATGCGCGGCACGATCACCGCGCTCGACGACCGCAGCGGCGCGACCATCCGCCTCGAAACAGGTGCCACCCGCCGGCTCGACCCCGAGTATCTGGCCCGGCACGCTGAGCACGCATACGCGGTGACTGGGCATGGCATGCAGGGTGGGACGGTGGACTGGGCGGGGGTCATCGGCCGGCCAGGTGATTTCTCGCGCAATTGGGCGTATACCACGCTCTCTCGCGCGCGCGAACCGGTCGAGCTGGTTCTCGTCGACGAGCCAACGCAGGCCGAGCTCGCGCGAGATGGCATCGCCCGCGCGCCCGAGCGCGATCCGAGTGATGCGCCGCTTGAGCGAATGGCCCGGCGCATGCGTGAGCGCGATGACGAGGACCTCGCTCTCGAGCAGATCGAAGGCTCCTCAGCGCTCACCGAGGAGCCGCCGAAGGCGGCACAGAACGAGCCTCCCGGCATCGCGGTGTCGACGAACGAGTACATCTCGCCAGGCCGCGAGGAAATCGACGCGCTGCGCAACCAGCTCGACCTGATCCGCGAGCAGCTCGAAGCCCTGCCGGCCGAGGAGGCCGGGGAACTGGCTGAGATCCCAGAGATGATCGCCGCCATCCGGTCCGAGCAGCAGTGCGACCGCCGGCCGCGCCGCCGGCAAGACCGCTCCGAGCAGCGCTGGCGCACAGAACAGCGCGAGCGCCGTCTCGAGGAGCTGGCCAAACGGGATCTCGAGCTGAGCCAGCGCATACCCGATCCGGAGGCGACACGTAAGCGAGGCGAACAGCTCGCCCAGCAGCGACACGCGCTGTCCAGGGAGCTGCGAACCCAGCTGGCCCTTGACCTGACGGTCGCACCTCGGCCGACGCCAAACCCAGCGGCTGCATCGCCCGGCCCAGAGCTCACGGACCGCGACCATCGAGCCATCGCCCGCTACGTCGTCGAGCTGCTCCGCGAAGAGCGCGAGTCGCCGGCGACGCGCATCAGCCCCCAGGTCCCGACCAGCGCCAGGTACGTCAAGGCCGTGCAGCTGATGGATCGCTATCAGGTGTCGATGAAGTTCATCCGCAGCCACGCCACCCAACTCGGGGCCACTCGCCTGTCCGACGCGGCGAACTCCAAGCTGCGCTACCACCTGCCGACTGCGGACGCCTTCATCGCGTCGCACCGCAAGCGGCAGGCGTTCCCGAGGGCCCGCTCTCGCGGCGGCGCCCGCACCATGCGGACACCGAGCGGCGCGCCGCTCGTCCCGTTCACGTAGCGCTCAGCGGAGCCAGCCAGCCACGCGCTCGTCGAAGCGCGACGGCAGCGGCTGCTGATAGACCTCGAGCGTCAGCTTCGCATCCTTGTGGCCGGCCTGACCCATCGCGAACCGCTGGTGGCGCCCGGCCCAGGCGAGATAGGTGAGGTAGGTCCGCCGGAACACGTGGGGCGTGACCCGCGGCGGAGCCTTCCCGACCGCCTCCCCGACAAGTCCGGGCGCCCGGGGCAGGGGCCGCTGCTCGCGCTCTGCGAGCAGCGCGTCGGCGCGGGCGATCACCGGAGCCAGCAGCCGGTTGCGAACGTTGTTGCGATCGCGTTTGGTGCCGGCCGCGGTCCCCCAGATGAAGTCAGACAGCGCCGGCCGGAGCTGCCCAAACCGCTCGCTCAACGCCCGGAGGACGACCTGGTGCAGTTCGATGTCTCGCTCGCCCGCCGAGGTCTTGCTCTCCGGAATCCGCAGGACACCCTCCGAGCCTCGGAAATCTCGCCAGCGGGCATTCGAGAACTCGGACACCCGCGGACCGGCGAGGCCGAGCACGAGAACCGCAGACAGGCGGCTGTGGCCGGCATACTCGCCGCGCGCCGGACTCGCGTCGAGCTCGGTCGCGGCATCGATGAGCGCCTGGAACTGGTCCGGGCGCAACCAGGCGCGCGAAGGGTCGGTCTGCGGGAGCAGGCGGCGCCGCGTCGGATCCTTGAGCGCCAGGTCATACAGGTCGTTTGCGAATTCGAAGATCGACCTCAGCCGGGTCAGACAGCGATTGATCTCGTTGTTGCTCAGGCCGCGAGAGCTGAGCGAGATTCGACCGCCCGGGCCGGGTTCGCCAATCGGCCGCCGCCCGCCCCGCTGCCCGTATCGCTGGAGCAGCTCCCACTCCCGCGCGTCGAGCTGCTCGGCGAGCGCCGCCGGGTCGCGCAGGACCGCGTCGTCAAGCTCTGACAGAGCTTCGGAGAGGTCACTGAGGATCTGACGCTCGGCCTGCTTGGCAAGCGTGAAGTCGGTCACGAGCGTGCCCGTGATCTCATCGAGCCGACGCGGGATCGTCCGGTCGGCGTCGGCGTAGGCAAAGAACGGCAGGAGGTGCTTGACGACGGGGGATACGAACGTGTTGCGTGTGTTCGGGTTCTCGTAGCGGCTCAGCGAGTGGACGTACTCCGAGGCAACCGAGTGGAAGTCCGGGACACCAGACCCGCCACCGCCCGCTCGGGTGGGAGCGTCCGGGATGCGCTCCCACCAGTCCATCTTGAGCTTCGCGGCCGGAATCAGGACCTGCTCGAGCAGGCGCTTGGCGCGCTGGGCGTCCCACTCGGGTTCCTCGCCCAGCTTGACCCGGCGATCGCGGATCTTGACGTCGAACGACAGACGGCCATCGGCCAGTCGACGGGGCAGAACGCTGCCGGCGAGATCGCTGGGCATGAGGGCTAGAGAAGACGCGAAAAGTGAATGGGAAAAGTGAATGAAGCCTACGAACACTCCCGGGCGTCCTCAAACGGCCAACAAAAAACCCCGCGTTAGCGGGGCTTTCATGATGGGCACGGCTGGGTTCGAACCAGCGACCTCTCGCGTGTGAAGCGAGCGCTCTCCCACTGAGCTACGCGCCCATGCTGTGCTGCAACCGGGGCGGTTGACTCTATCGCCTCGGGTCGCCAGCGCTACAGGAGCACGACTCCGGCCTCCTCGACCGCCCGGGTGACGCCGCGGAAGTCGACGAATAGCGCCGCCTCGCGGGCCACGCGGGCGTGGTCGATGCCCGGATGCGCGGTCACCAGCACGACCGCATCGGCGCCGTTCACGGCCTCCTCCAGGGGCAGGCTCGAGAGCTCCAGCTCTGGCAGCGACTCGACGAACGGGTCGTGGTAGACGAGCTCGGCGCCACGCACCGACAGCTCGTGCATGATCCGCAGCGCCGGCGACTCGCGCATGTCGCCGATCCCGGCCTTGTAGCTAACGCCGAGGATCACGATCCTGGAGCCCTTGATCGGCTTGCCCACCCCGTTGAGCGCGAGCTCGATCCGCTGCACGCAGTGATACGGCATCTGCTGGTTGATCTTCCCCGCCAGCTCGATGAACTCGGTGGACATCTGAAACTCACGCGCCCGCCAGGTGAGGTAGAAGGGGTCGACCGGCAGGCAGTGCCCGCCCATCCCCGGCCCCGGCTCGAACCGCATGAACCCGTAGGGCTTGGTGGTGGCCGCGTCGACCACCTCCCAGATGTCGATCCCCATCCGGTGGGCCAGGATCGCCAGCTCGTCGACGAGCGCGATGTTGACCGAGCGGAAGATGTTCTCGAGCAGCTTGGTCAGCTCGGCGGCCTCGGGGGTGGAGACGCGGACGATCTGCTCGCACACCCGGCCGTACACTTCGGCGGCCCGGTCGGTGCACTCGTCGGTCAAGCCGCCGACCACCTTGGGCGTGTTGCGCAGCGTGTAGTCGGTGCGCCCGGGGTCCACCCGCTCGGGCGAGAACGCGACGTTCAGGCCGCCCCCTACGCTGAGCCCCGACTCTCGCTCCAGAATCGGCAACAGATGCTCCCGGGTGGTCCCGGGGTAGGTGGTCGACTCGAGCACGATCAGCTGGCCGCGCTGGACGACCTTGCCGAGCGACTCGGCGGCGGCGGTGAGCGGCCCGAGGTCGGGCTCGCGGTTGGGGGTCAGCGGCATCGGGACGCAGATCAGCACCGCCTCGGCACGGGCCAGCGGCGCGAAGTGGCTGTCGGCCGAGATCCGCTCGCGCACGGCCTCCAGGCGCTCCGACGGCACGTCCTCGATGTACGACTGTCCGGCGTTGATCGCCTGGACCTTGCGCGCGTCGATGTCGACGGCGATCACGTCCTCGCCGGCCTCCGCGAACGCGACGAGGAGCGGCAGCCCGACATATCCGAGTCCGACTATCCCTACAGACATGGCAGGGGCACGATAGCGAGTGCCCCGACGCGCCACCTCGGAGAACGCCCGGGATGCGTCTGCGCAAACGCTTCGGGGCGCCCGGGCCCGTAACCCATTACGATCCCCGGCGGACCGTGCTAGGCGGGGCGCTAGCGGTGCCCTGTAACCCGCAACCCGCTCTAGCGGGGCTGAATTCCCTCCCGAGGGGCCGAAGCCCGAGGTCAGCGCCTCGCTCGCGGCGGTGATCGTCCGGTCCCATCACGATGGAGACCCGTGAACCAGGTCAGGTCCGGAAGGAAGCAGCCTTAAGCGGTCACCTTCAGGCGCGATGGGAGGGCCGGACAGGAGTCGGGAACGGCGGTAGCGCCTCGGACGGACGCGACGAAGGTGGGTGCACGGTCCACTGACGCGCCGCTGGCGCGGGGAGCTGATGCGCTGCCGTCGCGGGGAGCTGACGCGCTGCCGGCGCGGGCACCGGTCCTTCCATCGGGCGCTGCCGGTGCGGGGACCGGTCGTTCCATCGGGCGCCACAGAGCATCAGTAGCCCGGGTTCTCGCGGCGCGCTCGCCGCAGCTCCGCGCGCCTACCCGGTCGGTTCCCCTTTGACTTTGCGGCGCCGGCGTGGTGTGCTGCGCGGTGCGGGCGGGACGCCAGGGTCCCGAACGAGTGAGCGGACACAGTCGTCTGGCAGGGCGATGCACCAACGAGGGAGTAGCAGATGAAGGCGTTGCGGCGGTTGGTCGGTGGTTGCTTGCGCATGGGCAGGCTGCGAACGGCGATGCTGGCGGCGGCGATGCTGGCGGTCGGCAGCGCCAGCATCGCGGTGGCGACCAGCATCGCCGCCGGTCAGGTGATGGGCACGCGGCTGGTGCCGGGGCTACTCCCCGGCCTCGCCAGGGCCACCCGGCTGAGCGCCACGCCGGGCTCGAAGCGGCTCGAGGTCGGCGTCGGCATCGCCCGCCCCGACACGGCCGGCGAGGTGCGGCTGTTCAACGAGCTGTACGACCCGAGGAGTCCGGAGTACCACCACTTCCTGACGGTCGCGCAGTTCAACCGGAGGTTTGGGGTGCGCCCCGCGACGACCGCCGCGGTGCGTGACTGGCTGACCGCCGGCGGCCTGCGGGTCACGACCGGGTCGGCCGGCGGCGACTACTTCACCGCGACCGGCACCGTCTCCCAGCTCGAGCATCTGTTCAAGCTGCGGATCGCCGACTACTCCTACAAGGGCACGCGCTTTGTGGCTAACAACGTGGCGCCGTCGGTGCCGCGGAACCTGCCGATCTCGGCGGTCGCCGGGCTCAACACGCTGAGCCACTTCACGCTTGACGCGCTCAGCGGCAGGCAGCTCGCCCGCGCGCACAGTGTCGAGACGGCGATCGCCGCTGGGCGCCGGGTCGTCGCTCGTGGCGCTGGCTCCAGCACGTCTGGCGGCGCCGCGAGCAGTGCTCGCGGCGCCGCCAGCAAGCCCCAGGTCGGCCCCCAGTCCGGCGATGAGCAGGTCTACACGCCCCAGGACCTGTGGGGGATCTACGACGACCCCGGCGCCAGCGTGCTGACCGAGTCGAGCGGCATCAGCGACCCGAGCACGCTCGAGCGCTCCCGGGTGACACTCGGTCAGGCGCAGAAGATCGGCGTGTTCGGCGAGGGCGAGACCTCCAGCGTCGTGCGCCAGCTGCGGCTGTTCGAGACCGCGCTGGGGCTGCCGAAGGTGCCGGTTCGGACGATCGAGACGGAAGGCGGACCCGACAGCGCCTACGGCGACAACAGCGGCTCGATCGAGTGGTATCTGGACTCGCAGGCGTCGACCGGGATGGCGCCGGACGTCAGGCAGCTCGACTTCTACTTCGCCAAGAGCCTCAGCGACGCGGACGTCGCCCAGGAGTTCGACTACTGGGCCAACGACCCGAACGGCCCGCGCGAGATGAACGCGAGCTTCGGCGAGTGCGAGCAGAATCCGAGCGAGCCGATCACCGGGCCGCTCGGGAACCTGCCGGCGGGCGTCGGCCTTGGCGGGGATGCCGAGGTTCTGTCCGATCCGGCGCTGCGCCAGGCGGCGCTCGAGGGGCGGACGCTGTTCACCTCCGCCGGCGACACCGGCTCCGGCTGCCCCGAGGTGTACGCGCCGGTGCTCGGCGGCGGCAACGGCGTTGCCGTCCAGCCGATCCCGTTCCAGAACTATCCGTGCGTGAGCGACTACGCCGTCTGCGTCGGCGGCACCGTCGTGTCCTCGCCGGGCGACTCGTATCCGGACTCCGCCAAGCGCACCGCCGAGACCTCGTGGACGTACTCGGGCGGCGGCTCGAGCTACTTCAACCCCGCTCCGGACTACCAGCAGGGCATCACCGCGCTCGACAAGGACTGCGTCAGCAACGACACCGGCACGACCGTGTACAACCCGGTCACGAATCCGGCGCCGCTGTGCCGGGGCGTGCCGGACGTGGCGGACCTGTCGGGCAACATCACCGGCGACGGCTACTTCATCTACATCGACGGCGAGCCGTCCTCGGAGGGTGGCACGAGCCTCTCGAGCCCGTTGATGATGGGGCAGTGGGCGCGGATCCAGGCGGCCGCCTCGAGCTCGGTCCAGAGCTCCGGCGGGCTCGGCTTCGCCAACGGCACCATCTACCAGCAGGCGAAGGGCGCCGACACGTGCACGACTGCGCCGTGCGCCGACAAGACCTACGAGCGCGACTTCTTCGACATCACCGAGTCCGAGTATGGGGCCGGCAACGGTGCCTATCAGCCCGGCCCCGGCTGGGACTACGCGAGCGGCTGGGGAGCGCTCAACGTCGCCAACTTCGCCGCCGACGTCGACGGCACGACCGATGCGGCGCGCGCCTACACGGGCTCGGAGCGAGCAGCCGCGGACGTCTGCACGGCGACGATGACGAGCCCTACGGGCAACGCCACCGACCCGATCACCGACGAGGGCAACGACCCCGGCATCGATCTCACGCAGGCGACGCTAAGCAGCTCGGGGAAGACCGTGAAGGCGACGCTGACGGTGCCGGAGCTGAGCTCGGGGCCGCCCGCCGAGTCGACCAGCGGCGCCAGCTTCTACGTCGCCTGGGAATACAAGGGGATCGTCTACTACGCGGTCGCAGGCGAGTCCGAGGGCGGCGCCGACTGGAGCTACAGCTCGGGCAACACCGGTCCGGCGATGACCGACGGCGCGCCGAACTACGGCGAGTACACGAACACGACCGACAGCGCCGCGACCGGCAGCGCCAACACCACGACCGGCGTGATCACGATCAATGTGCCCGCCTCCGAGGTCGGGTCGCCCGCGTCCGGGGCGCTGCTCACCGACCCCCAGGCGTTCGTCCAGATCGAGGTGGGTGCCCCCGAGGTCGTGACCGCGACGTCGCTGACAGCCGACAGTGCCGACACGCTGCGCAACTACTCGGTCGACGACGGCGAGATGGACTCGATCGGCGTCAACGTCGTGATGGACGGCGTCGCGGGCTCGACGTGCAGCGACACGCTGCCGGCCACCTCGGTGCCGACCACGACCAAGCCGACGACCGGGACGACGACCACGAAGCTCGGCGGCCGCCCGGTCGTGTGCTCCGAGGTGCACCGCTTCATCACCCACATCCGCACGAAGAAGCTCACCCGTCGCGAGCTCAGGCTGACCGGCATCGCGATGGCCCGCTGCCCGCACTACATCGTCCGAGACAGCATCGCGATCGCACGCGTGGTCAAGGGGAAGTGCAGCTTCCTCAGGGCCAGCCGCCGGTTCACCGCGTTCGCTGGCTGCCGACCGCGTGACTACCTGAAGGCGAAGGGCACCGAGCGGTGGCGCTTCCTGCTGAGGATGCGGCTCCCGAAGGGCGTCTACCACCTGTGGGAGCACGCGGTCAACAACGTGCACCAGGCGACGCACAACACGGCGCGCAAGCACGTCTGGTTCCGGATCAAGTAAGCGGGGTCCGAGGCGAGAGGGGGCGGGCGCGCGTCAGCGCGCCCGCCCCCTCAAACCGACACGAGCGTGCCTGCCTGTCCGGGTCCAACGGGTCAGGCGCGCGCCCTAAACTCGGATCTCCGTGTCCGCCGGCCCCTCCCTCTACCGCCGCCACCGTCCCCGCACGTTCGCCGACGTCGTCGGCCAGGAGCACGTCGTGCGGACGCTGTCCCACGCCGTCGAGCGCGGCAGCGTCCACCATGCGTACCTGTTCGTCGGCTCGCGCGGCACCGGCAAGACCAGCATGGCCAAGATCCTGGCGGCCTGCCTGAACTGCGAGCACGGTCCCACGGTCAGCCCGTGCGGCAAGTGCGATTCGTGCGTGTCGATCGCCGCCGCCACCTCGCTCGACGTGATCGAGATGGACGCCGCCTCGAACAACTCGGTCGACGACATCCGCGAGCTGCGCGAGAAGGTCGCCTACGCGCCGGTCTCCGGGCGCCACAAGGTCTACATCCTCGACGAGGCTCACATGCTCTCCCAGCAGGCCTGGAACGCGTTCCTGAAGACGCTCGAGGAGCCGCCCCCGAGGACGATCTTCGTGCTCGCGACGACCGAGGCCCAGAAGGTCCCGGCGACCGTCGTCGACCGCTGCCACCGGTTTGACTTCGGACGGCCGACCGCCGAGCAGGTCACGACCGTCGTCCGCCGCGTCGCCGCGGCCGAGTCGATCGAGCTCGACGCGGCCGCGGCGGCGCTGATCGCCCGCCATGCGACCGGCTCGTTCCGCGACGCGCTGGGGACGCTCGAGCAGCTCGTCACCTACGCCGCCGGCGGTCCGATCGAGCCGGCCGACGTGCTGGCGGTGCTCGGGGTCGCCGACTCAGAGCAGCTGTTCGCGGCCGTCGACGCGGTGGTCGCGCGGGATCCCGCGGCCGCGCTGCGGCACGCGGCGCAGCTGGCCGCCGGTGGACGCGACCCCGGGCAGATGCTGCGCGACCTCGAGATCCATGCGCGCGAGCTCCTGACCGTGCGGGTGCTAGGCGAGGTTCCACCCGAGCTGCGCGTGACCGCCGAGCGCGACGCGCGCCTCGCCGAGCAGGCGACCGCGATCGGCGAGGCCGACGCGGTGCGGCTGCTCGAGCTGGTCTCGGCGGCGCTCGCGGCGACCGCCAACGGCGCGCAGCCACAGATCCAGCTCGAGCTCGTGCTGATCAAGGCCGCAGCGCCCGCGATCGATCCGAGCGTGGCCGCGCTGCAGGCGCGGATCGAGCGACTGGAGGCCGGCGTCGCCCCAGCTCCGCCGGCCCGTGTGCACGAGCTGGCCGAGGTGCCGGTCGTGGCAGCTTCCGGGGGCGGGTCGGATGACCCGCGGGGGGGCGCGCCGGCGCCACCGGCGCCGGCGCGCCCCCCGGCGCTGGATTCCCCGGCGCCGGCGCGCCCTCGAGCGGCAGAGCCACCGGCCGATCTGGCCGCTGCCGAGTCCCCCAGACCGGCAGCGGCCGAGACCACGACTGCGCCCGCCGCCGATCTCGAGGCGATCGCGGCGCTGTGGCCGGCGGTCGTCGACACCGTCCGCGGCGGCAACGCGATGCTCGCGGCGCTGCTGCAGGGCGCCCGGCCGGTGGCCGTAAACGAGCGCGAGCTGACCGTGGTGTTCTCGCCCGAGGCGGCGTTCATGAAGCGCAAGGCCGAGCAGGACGACTACCGCCGGGCGGCGGCCGAGGCGCTGCGCAACGTCACCGGACAGGCGCTGGCGCTGCGCTACGAGCTGGCGAGCGTGGCCGCCGGTGAGGAGGCGCCGCTCGTGGCGGCGGCCGCGACGCTCAGCGACGACGAGCTGATCGCCCGGTTCATCGCCGAGCTGGACGCTCAGGAGATTGACGAGCCCGACGCCGACAACGGGAAGGAGGGCTGATGCCCCAGCCCAACATGCAGCAGATGATGAAGCAGGTCCAGAAGATGCAGGCCGACATGATCGCCGCCCAGGAGGCGCTCAAGCAGGAGACCGTCGAGGCGACCGCCGGCGGCGGCATGGTGACGGTCACGGTCAGCGGCGACCAGGTGGTCAAGGCGATCGCGATCGATCCCGAGGCGGTCGACCCCGAGGACGTGGAGATGCTCGCGGACATGGTGCTGGCGGCGGTCAACGAGGGCCTGCGCAAGTCCCAGGAGCTGGCGGCCGAGCGGCTCGGGGCGGTCACCGGCGGGCTCGCCGGACCAGGCGGGCTCGGCGGACTCGGGCTGCCGGGCTTCTAGCGCCTCCGGCTCGCTTCGGACCTCACACGCGCCTTTAGATCTAGTGCACGCGCCTCCGATCCAGCGACTGATCACGGAGCTGTCGAAGCTCCCCGGGGTCGGCAACCGCACCGCCCAGCGCCTCACCTTCCACCTGCTGCGGGTGAGCGACGACGATGCGTTCGCGCTGGCCGACGCGATCCGCGAGCTGAAGCTGCGCGTGTCGCTGTGCGAGGTGTGCTTCAACCTCGCCGAGGGGCCGCTGTGCCGGATCTGCCAGGACGAGCGGCGCGACCGCGCGCTGCTGTGCGTGGTCGAGGAGCCGGTCGACCTGATCTCGATCGAGCGCACGCACGAATTCGCCGGCCGCTACCACGTGCTCGGGGGCGCGCTGTCGCCGATCGACGGGGTCGACCCCGAGGACCTGAAGATCGACGAGCTGTACACGCGCGTGACCGACCCCACCGAGCCGGTGCGCGAGGTCGTGATCGCGACCAACCCCACCACCACCGGCGAGGCGACGGCCTTGCACATCGCCGCCGGGATCCGCGAGCGTGCCGCGGACGTGAGCGTCACGCGGCTGGCCTCGGGGCTGCCGGTCGGATCCGATCTGGAGTACGCCGACGAGCTCACGCTGGGGCGGGCGCTGACCGGGCGGCGGGCGCTGTAGCGGCGTCGCGTAAGCTCCGGCGGCGGTGCCGGCCTCGACCCCTCCCACGATCGTGATGAAGTTCGGCGGCACCTCGGTCGCCGATGCCGAGCTGATCAAGCGCGCCGCGCGGCGGATCGTCGCCCGTCGCGAGCACGGCAGCCGCGTCGTCGCCGTGCTGTCGGCGCGGGGCAAGACGACCGACGAGCTGATCGCGGCGGCCGACGAGGTGTCGCCCAGCCCCGACC
>JASHQV010000190.1 GCA_030038955.1 Solirubrobacteraceae bacterium | reverse complement strand
CGACGTCGTGATCACGATGCTGTCCGACGCCGCAACCGTGCTGGACACGGCCACGCGGGCGCTGGAGGGCAGCGACTCGCGGCCGGTCTGGGCGCAGATGAGCACGATCGGCACCGAGGGCTTCGGCTACTGCCAGCGGCTCGCCGAGCGGGTTGGCGTGCCGTTCGTCGACGCCCCGGTGCTGGGCACGCGCGAGCCCGCCGAGCAGCGCAAGCTGGTGATCCTTGCGGCTGGTCCCGACGACGCCATGCGGGTCTGCCGGTCGGTGTTCCGGGCGCTGGGCGAGCGCATCCTCGAGCTGGGCGAAGCCGGCTCGGCGACCCAAGCCAAGCTGGTCGTCAACAGCTGGGTGCTCGGCGTGACCGGGCTGGTGGCCGAGACGATCGCGCTGGCCGAGGCACTGAGTCTCAACCCGGAGGTCTTCTTCGCGGCGGTCGACGGTGGCGCGCTCGACCTCCCGTACGCGCGGATCAAGGGCAAGGCGATGATCGAGCGGTCGTTCGACGACCCCGCGTTCAAGCTCGCGCTGGCCCGCAAGGACGCGGACCTGGTGGTGGCAGCCGCCGAGCAGGCGTCGCTCGAGTCGCCGGTCCTGCAGGCCGTGGCCGAACGTCTCCGGCGGGCCGAGATGGACGGGCACGGCGACGAGGACATGGCCGCCAACTTCCTGGCGACGGCCCCGCGCGTCGGCGCGGGGCCGTCGCTCAAGCGCGCATGAGGGCGCCGCTCAGGCGTCGGTGAGCTCGGGACCGAGCAGCTCGCGCAAGCGCTCCAGCGCGCGCCGCAGCAGCCGCGAGACGTGCATCTGCGAGACCCCGAGCCGGTCGGCGATCTGACGCTGGCTGAGGTCCTCGCGGAAGCGAAGCTGCAGGATTCGCCGCTCGAGCTTGCTGAGATGCCGGACCGCGGCATCGAGCGTCGCCCGCTCTTCGACGCGCTCGTAGGGCTCGCCCGCGGCCGCCACGTGGCTGAGCAGGCTCGACCCCTCGCCATCGTCGGCGGTCGAGCGTGCGCCGGGCGTGTCGAGCGACACCGGGCTGTAGGCGATCGCCGCCTGCAGCCCCTCCAGCACCTGCTCGGCGTCGCACTCGAGCAGCTGGGCGATGTCGGCGACGGTGGGCGCGCGCCCTGCCGCCGTCAGCGCGCGCTGGGCACCGATCACGGCGCGCGCCCGCTCCTTCGCGCGGCGGTCCACCTGCACGGCCCAGCTGATGTCCCGGAAGTGGCGCTTCAGCTCGCCGAGGATCGTCGGCACCGCGAACGCGGGGAAGGCGGTGCCGTGGTCGGGGTCGAACCGCTCGATCGCCTTGATCAGCCCGACGCTCGCCACCTGCACGAGGTCTTCGTAGGGCTCCCGGGAGCGTGCGTAGCGGGCCGCGAGCTTGCGCGCCAGCGGCAGGAAGCGCTCGATCAGCTGCTGCCGAGCCTGCTGATCGCGGCTGCGCCGGCAGGATTCGAACAGCTGCTCGGTCGTGGCGGCGGTGAGACACACGTACGGCCGCTGGTCTGACATTCGCAACTCCCTGGATGGAGCCGGCGCCGGCGGCAGACGGCCGCCCGCAGACCCGGGACTGGCTGTGAAGGATAGGCCACCGACGGTGCGCCCGAGCCGGTTCGGCGTGGCCCGGTGTTGTCGGCGTCAGCTCCCCGGGTAGGCCAGTTCCACGGGTCGGATCGACAGACAGCCACGCGAAGGACGGTGAGCGATGGCGGACGAGTTGAACGACACGAAGGTGGCAGTTCCCGTTCGCCGAGGGGGTGGAGCAGCTCACGCCATGGCTCTACCCCGGACCGGGTAGGCCCCAGCACGCGTGGCCGGCTCCGTGCAGCACATTCTCAGATGCGGGAAGGTCGACACGCGCAGACGAACGCCGGCGTCGGCCACGATCCTCGGTGAGCCGGAGCGGAGCTGGTCATGTCTGGCAACGGTCGCCTGGCTGCTCGGATCGGCGACAGGAGCCGGGCTTCGTGCTCCACCGGGACCCCGCATGCCGCACCGGGGGCGCCATAAGCGGGTGCGCTGACTGGTCGCGGGTCGAAAATCGTTGGACTGTCCAACGATTTTCGACCCGCAGTTACACAGGCAAGTAGGAAATCAGGCAGACCGGCAGCATCACGCCGGCGACCGGCGACAGCACCGTGTCCTGCGCCTCAGTGCGCGGCCGGTGGCTCGAGCTTGCGCCGGCGGCTGGCGTCCGCGGTGATGAGCACCGCCACTGCGAGCAGCGTGCCACCGCCGGCGACAGAAGCGAGGATTCGCCGGCGGCGTGACTTGCTGGGCGTGAGGCGGCGGGCCTCCTGACGCGCCATGCGCTTGCCGACTGCGAACGCCAGGCGCGTCACCGGCGGTACCGCCTGGGCCGCCGCGCGGCGGATCTCGGGATCGAGCACGATCCCGACGGCGGCGGTCGCGCCGACGCTGCGCCTCGATTTGGGCGTGAACCGTTTGCGGCGCCCTGTCATCGGGCGTGCTCCGTGGCGTGGTCGGCGGTCGCGGTCATCGGGCGTGCTCTGTGGCGTGGTTGGCGGTGGCGGTCATCGGGCGTTCTCTGTTCTGTGGGCGGCGACCGTGGTCGTGCCGCGTTCTGCCGGTGCCCGGTGGCCTGCGAGGACTCGCCGGCCCAGCGACGACGCCGCCGCCTCGCTGCGTGGACCGCTCCGAGCCGGCCGGATGCGAGCGATCGCCATGCGGCCGGCCGTGGCAGTTGCCGTGGGCACCGGGATGCGGTGCGGAGGGCTCCTCGCGGTTCTGCTTGGAGATCTCCTCGGGGACCGGCTGATCGGACCGCGGCGCATCGGCTGGTGGGCGGCGAGCGGCTCGATCTCGAGGTGATTGAGGCATTTGCAACGCGTTACCGGACATTGACGAGGTGGCAACCAGGTGGAGGGAGATGCTAACGGTCGTGAGCACGCGGTTGGGTGATGCTGGCGCCCGGTGCGGGCCCGGGGGAGCATCGGGGTCGATCGGCGTGGCGGGCTCCTCCGGAGGCGGGACCTGCGGCGGCTGAGCCGGGTCGGCTGGCGTGCCGGGATCCGGGTCGATCGGCGCGACCG
>JASHQV010000189.1 GCA_030038955.1 Solirubrobacteraceae bacterium | reverse complement strand
TGGGCCCCGGCACGAGCAGCATCATCATCGCGATCACGGCTGTCAGCTGGGTCTCCTATGCGCGGATCGTGCGTGGCGAGACGCTCGTGGCCAAGAGCGAGGAGTACGTGCTGGCCGCCAAGGTCGAGGGGCTGAGCAGCATACGTGTGATGGCACGCCACATCCTTCCCAACGTGATCACGCAGGCAATCGTGTTCGCAATGTCCGACATCGTGCTTGACCTACTGGCGATCGTGACGCTCGGCTACCTGGGTTTGGGGATCGCGCCCCCGGCGCCCGATTGGGGCGACATGATGGCCACCGGTCAGCAGTTCCTGTCGACCCATTGGGAGCTGACCACGATTCCGGGGATCGCGGTGGTGATCACCGGACTCGGGCTGTCCCTGCTGGGCGACGGGCTGGCGGACGTGCTCAGGCCGGAGTGAGCCGATGGCCGAGCCGCTGCTCGAGGTTGAGGATCTGCGCGTGTCGGTGAGTGACGGTGGCAGAACGGTCGCCGCAGTAGACAGTGTGTCCTTTCGCGTCGACGCGGGAGATGCGGTCGGGCTGGTGGGTGAGTCAGGCAGTGGGAAGAGCCTGACGTTGCGTGCGATTCTGGGTCTGCTGCCGCCGGGTGTGAAGGTATCGAGCGGCAGCGTGCGCTTCCAGGGAGTCGACCTGCTCGCCGATCCGCGGGCGCTGCGACGCTGCCGGGGCGGTGGCATCTCGATGATCTTCCAGGAGCCGATGACCGCGCTCAACCCGGTGGTTCGCGTCGGCCGGCAGATCGTCGACGGCGCCCGTCATCGCCAGGGCTGGAGCCGCACCCAGGCGCGGGAGGAGATGCTCCGCCTAGCTCGTGAGATGGGCATCCCCGACGTGGAGGCGGCGCTCGATCTCTATCCGCACGAGCTCTCCGGCGGCCTGCGCCAGCGCGTGATGATCGCCGCGGCGCTTGCCAACCGGCCGCGCCTACTGTTGTGCGATGAGCCCACCACGGCGCTCGACGTCACGATCCAGGACCAGATCATAAAGCTGCTGGCACGACTACGCGCCGAGCTGTCCATGAGTCTGCTGTACGTGACCCACGACCTGTCGGTCGTGGGTCAGATCTGCGAGCGTGTTGAGGTCATGTACTCGGGCAGGTTGCTGGAGCGGGGAAGCCTCAGATCGATCTTCCAGGCGCCACGCCATCCGTACACGCTCGGGCTGATCCGCGCCACTCCGGATGTCGACAGCAATGAGAAGCTGGAGCCGATCCCAGGGTCCGCGCCGACCGTCTTCGATCGGCCCGCTGGATGCCCGTTCCAACCCCGCTGCGCCTTTGCCGAGAAGGATTGCCGCAGCGGCGAGTTCTCGCTGCGCGCGATGACCGACGACCACGCCACTGCCTGTATCCATTCCGAGCGCTGCGCCGCCGTCGGCGAGGTACGCGAGGTCGGCTGATGGGCGAGCGGCTGCTGGAGCTGAGCGATGTGTCGGTGGTGTTCGGCCGCCGCCGCGGCGCATCCGCGATCCGCGCCGTTGACCGCGTCAGCCTCGATGTCGGCGCCGGGGAGATCGTCGGCCTGGTCGGAGAGTCCGGGTCGGGCAAGTCCACACTGGCGCGGCTGATTGTCGGCATCAACGAGCTGGCCGAGGGCGAGATGCGCTTCGACGGAATGCCGCTGCCGGTGAGTGGGCGGTCGGCTCAGCTGCGACGTCGGATCCAGATGGTCTTTCAGGACCCGTTCTCGTCGCTCAACCCGCGAATGAGCGTCTATCAGCACCTGGCGGAGCTACTGCGAGTACACGAGCTCGTGCCTCGTCATCAGCTCCGGCCCCACTGCGAGGAGCTATTGGAGATGGTGCACCTCCCGGTCGGGCTGCTCGATGCCCGGCCACGCAGCATGTCCGGGGGACAGCGGCAGCGATTCGCGATCGCCCGGGCGCTGGCGCTGGAGCCCGACTTGCTGGTAGCCGACGAGGCGTGCTCGGCGCTGGACGTGTCGGTGCAAGCGGGGATCATCGCTCTGTTCGCCGAGCTGCGACGAGAGCTCGGACTGGCGATCCTGTTCATCGCTCACGACCTGGCCGTCGTTCGCCACGTATGTGACCGGCTGGCGGTTATGTACATGGGCCAGATCGTGGAGCGCGGCACGATTGAGAGCGTGTTCGCGGACCCGCGCCATCCGTACACGCGCGGCCTCTTGCAGGCGATTCCACGCATCAGCGTGGCTCCGCTGAGTGCCACGTCTGCCATGCGCGGGGAGCCGCCGAGCATCACCAGGCTGCCGAGTGGCTGCCGCTTCCGCTCCCGGTGCCCGCTGGCGGTGGAGCTGTGCGAGCAGCAGCAGCCGCAGCTGATCGGTGTGAACGGGGACGGGGACGGGGACGGGGACGCCGGGCACCTGGCGGCATGCCACTTCGCCCGCACGCATGACCAACTCAAGCTATGAGGAGGAAGCCGAGACAATGACGAAGGTCCTCATCTCTGCGGACATGGAGGGAATCACCGGGGTCACGAGCCCGTACGACGTCGAGCCCGGCAGCCCGCGCTGGCAGTTCCATCGCACGCTGATGGCGTCGGATATAAACGCCGCCGTCGAGGGCTTCTTCGGGTCGGGAGCGACCGAGGTGGTGGTCAACGAGGCGCACGCGAGCAAGCGCAACGTGCCGCTCGACCTGCTCGATGAGCGTGCCTCGCTGATCATCGGCACCCACAAGCGGCTGGGGATGATGGAGGGCATCGACGCCGGCGTAGAC
This sequence comes from Solirubrobacteraceae bacterium, assembly GCA_030038955.1. Lineage (GTDB taxonomy): Bacteria > Actinomycetota > Thermoleophilia > Solirubrobacterales > Solirubrobacteraceae > Palsa-465. Next base: position 1,045 of record JASHQV010000189.1, on the reverse strand, counting down.
GCGGTGGCGTTCGTCGGCTATCACAACGGCTCCGGACATCAGGGTGTCCTCGCCCATACTTACATCGCCACCGTCATCCTCGACGTCCTGATCAACGGTGAACCGGCCAATGAGGGGCGCATGAACGCGCTGCTCGCAGCCGAGCTCGGCGTGCCCTTGGTGATGTTCACAGGCGATGATCTCGCTTGTGCCGACGCGTCCGGCTGGGCGCCCGCCGCAGAGCGCGTGGTGGTCAAGCGCTGCGTCGATCGCTATACGGCGGAGTGCCTCCCGCCGGCTCGCACGCACGAGCTGATTCGCGCCGCCGCGCAGCGGGCGCTCGCACAAATCCCGGAGGTCACGGCGACCGCATCGCCCTTCACCTACGAGGTGACTTTCGATGCCACCCACGCGGTCAATGCGACGACCACGATTCCCGGCGTCGAGCAGACCTCGGAGCGCAGCGTCGCGTTCACGCTGCCGACGATGCTCGAGGCGATCCGCTGCTTCAAGGCGGTCAGCACGCTTGCAAAGGCATCAGCCGAGCCCAAGTTCGGGTGAGAGTCGCGCCCGGCTCGGTGACCACCGGATTGGATCGATCGATGAACCTGACGCACGTCGTCAGCGTCGACGCGCCGCCGGCGCAGGGTGCCTATAGCCACGCCGTCCGCGCGGGCGACTTGTTGCACTGCTCTACCCAGCTGCCGCTGGACCCGCGCAGCGTTGAGCTGTGTGATTCGTCTCCCTACGAGCAGGCACGACAGTGTCTCGAGAACCTCGACGCAGTCTGCCGCGCCGGCGGCGCCGCGCTCGTCGACGCGGCCCGCATCACCGTTTACTTCGCGGACCGCGCGGTCATGCCCGCCGTAGATCGCGCCTTCGGCGAGCGCTTCGATGACCAGCCGCCTGCGCGGGTGCCCGTGCACGTCGTCTCGCTGGCGCGCGGCGCCGCGGTCAGCATGGACGCGATCGTGGCCATCAGGGGACCGGCTGCGGCGTGAGCGCTCGCAGCCTTACCGTGGCTCGTGCTCGGGCGTCCGCAGCCACGTCTCGCCGAGCAGCGCGA
>JASHQV010000188.1 GCA_030038955.1 Solirubrobacteraceae bacterium | reverse complement strand
GAGGGCCATCATGTCGCGCTCGACCTCGCCGGCTGGAAGCACATCCTCGACGAGCGCGATGAGCTCGCGCCTCATCGCGAAGCGGTGCTCGAAACGGTCGCCGCCGCGCCCGACTACCGCGGTGTCGATCCGCACGCGGGACGCGACCGCTACTGGCGCCGTGACTTCGACCCGAGCTGGTGGCTGATGCTCATCGTAGACGTCGCATCAGAACCGGGCGTGTTGGTACCGCTGTCGCCAACGGCAAGGACCTACCAGAACGGACGCGATTCCTGCTCAGGCGGCGACACCCTAACAGGTCAAGGCCTCGAAGTCACCGGCGATCACCCCGGGAGCCTCCAAGATCACAGAAGCTCTGTGCTGCACGAATGGCCTCAGCGCGCGACTCCTGTAGCGGGCGGTGGTAGTTCGACCATTGTGACTCTGGCGCGCCATTCGCCACTGATGAAGTTAACCGCACCATGGGTGACTTTCGACTTTGACATGAGGTTCAGTTCTCCTGTAATGCAACCTGACTTAAATTAGCTGGCGCAGACACGGGGTTGCGCAGCAGTCCGATTCCCGGGATCCGAATCTCCACCGTATACCCCTGCTTTAGCGTGACGTCATCCTGCGGGACCAGGCCCGTCCCCGTGAGCAAGACGCTGCCCGCAGGCACCGGGTTGTCGCGGAGCATGTAGTCGACCAGCTCGTCGATCGAGCGTCGCATGCGGTCGGTGGACGTCTCTTCGACAAAGACCTCTAGTCCGTCAGAATCGACGATGCGACATTGGATGTCGTAGTGTGCGTCCCACGACTCGGGCACAAGTAGCGCAGGGCCTAGTGCGCAGGCACGTCCGTAAATCTTGGCCTGGGGGAGGTAGAGCGGATTAGCGCCCTCGATGTCGCGCGCGGAGACATCGTTGGCGACCGTCACTGCCACTGGCCCGTCACAGCCGATAACGACGGCGAGTTCTGGTTCGGGCACCGTCCAGGTCGCGTCGGTCCGGACGGCAATCGTGTCCCCGGGGCCGACCGTGCGGCGTCCGGCGGCGTCTTTGAGGAACAACTCGGGGCGTTCGGCCTTGTAAACAAGCTCGTATACGTCGGCCACTTGACTCTCGTCCATGCGAGCGGCTCGGCTGCGTTCGTAGGTCACGCCCGCCGCCCAGGTCTCTGGTGGCACGATCGGGACGAGCAGCTCATATGGCTTCGGCAGCTCGAGCGTCTCCGCATCGAGGATAGGAACTGTCCTGATTGGTTCGAGTGTGTTCGCGGACTGAACCGTTTGCAGCACGTCATCCGTCGCCAGTACCATCGCCTCCGCCTCACGCGCGACCACGGTGCACACGCGGCCCTCGCCATCGCGGACGCGGGCAACTCGGGCGCCACTCAGCATTCGGTTTGCGTTCGTCTGATCCATGAGGTACCTCCAGGGAAGGCATACTCCTCGAGCAGTTGGACAGTTGTTCGGCCGGCACGCGGCAACATAGTGTCCATCGTGCACTCCCAGCCAAGTCTAAGTAGGGTCACTCAACCTCTTCGGGGAGTGTGTACCAACGAACACGACGTCCGACCTTAGCCCGCAATCGCCAGGCCCGCGCCTTCGGAACTTGCTCCAAAGCTTGAATCAACTCATCGACGGCCTGCCTGACCAGCGCCTGGTGCTCGGCGCTCTCCAGGATCTCTCCGAGCAGCTCGCTGGTCCGAAGCAGGTTGTCCGTCACCGTCGTGTAAAGACCCCAGTTCGCTGCGCACATCGCGGAGAGGCGCTCGACGTTGATGACGCCGGGGGCGTCATCAACGTCACGATCATGACCGAGCAGCAGCATCGCAGTGTCACGCACGTCCTTCTCGTTAATCTCGGCGATTTGCAGCTTGGTGAGCAGGAGATCGGAGGCAGGAAGAGTGATCGGCTCGACGCCGAGGCGATGCCTGAGATCGATGGTGTGGGACATCTCGAACACGTCGAGGAAGACATCGATATGAAATGAGCCGTCCGGGCTGTTGTAGTACAACCGCTTGCGGCCCTGGTACATGTTGAACTCGGTGTCCGGCAGGTATCCGAGAGCCTCGAGCATCGACCGAAGCGTCTGGCCCTCCCTCTGGTAGCCAATCAGATCGATATCGGCGTAGTCACGCTCGAGGAGGCTTCTGACAGCCTCCGGCGAGCGCATCCAGATCGCCAGACCCCCAAGGAGCCTCACTGTCAAGAGCTGCTCGTCGGCTGCCGCCAGAATCCGGCGCGCGTGCGGATCGAATACGCCTGCCGCGGGCACGAGGAGCCTCACCACCCGCCGATCCAGCCCGAGAAGAGGCCGTCGGGGAGCCGCGGTGGGGGCTCCGCGCGGCTGTCGGCCAAGAAGTCGAAGTCGCACCCCTCGTGCGCCTGGGTGACGTGCGCGGCGTAGAGCGCTCCATAGCCCCGGGAATAGCGCGCCGGCGCGCACGGACGCTGGTCGAGGCGGCGCGCTAGCTCCTCTGGCGCGACCTCGATATCGAGCCGGCCGTCCGGCACATCGAGCGTAACCAGATCGCCGTCGCGGACAGCGGCGAGTGGCCCTCCGGCGGCCGCCTCGGGTGCCACGTGGACAACGCAGGTGCCCGACGCGGTGCCGCTCATACGGGCATCCGAGATCCGCACCATGTCGTGCACGCCGGCTCGGAGAAAGCGCTGGGGAATCGGGAGCATGCCCCATTCGGGCATGCCACCGCCGATCGGACCGGCATTTCGCAGCACTAGCACCGAGTCGGGGGTAGCGGCCAAGTCGGGATCGTCGATCCTGGCCGCGAGATCGTCGATACTCTCGAACACGATCGCTGGGCCGGTGTGCGTGAGAAGCTCGGGGCTCGCCGCGCTGGCTTTGATGATTGCGCCGTCGGGTGACAGGGTGCCGCGGACGACGCGCAGGCCGCCAACCGGCTTTAGCGGAGTGTCGAGACTCCGGATCACGCGCCCATCGCCGTCGGGCGTCAGGGCGACGAGTTCGCCGAGCCGCTTCCCGGAGACCGTCATCGCATCCGCACGTAACAAGGGGGCCAGAGCGTGGAGAAGCGCAGGCACACCCCCAGCGCGGTCGAGATCGACGAGCAAATGCTCGCCGGCCGGCCGGACATCGACCAGCACTGGAGTCTGACCAGCAACGGCCTGGAAGGCGTCGAGCTGAAGCTCGTACCCCACTCGCCGCGCGAGCGCGAGCAGGTGAATCACGGCGTTGGTGCTGCCGCCTAACGCAATTAGCGTGGTGATTGCGTTGTGGAACGCATCGGGGGTCAGGATCGTGCTCGGGCGCAAATCCTCAAGGGCGAGCGCGACGGCGCGCTCGCCGATCTCCTCTGCCCGGGCGGCGCGGCGCGCGTATACGGCCGGGATCGATGCACTCCCCGGTAGTGTCATCCCGAGCGCTTCCACGAGGCACGCCATCGTCGACGCGGTTCCCATCTCATTGCAGTGGCCAGTGGTGGGAATCCACGCCGCCTCGAGTTCGTGATAATCCTGCATCGTGATGCGGCCGGCTCGCAAGTCGTCGGTGTAGCGCCATAGGTCGGTCCCTACCGAGAGATCACGGCCGAAGTGGCGAGCAGGCTCGCTGGGCCCTCCCGTCAAGAGGATCGCGGGAACATCGGCGCTCACCGCCCCCATCAACTGCGCCGGAATCGTCTTGTCGCAGCCGGAGATCAGGACCACGGCGTCGAAGGGATTGGCTCGAATCGACTCCTCCACGTCCATCGCCATTAGGTTGCGGAACATCATTGCCGTCGGCTTCATCAAGTTCTCACCGAGCGAGATGGTGGGGAACTCAATCGGCACGCCCCCAGCCGCCAGGACGCCGCGCTTCACCGCGGCGGCCAAGCCCCGGAAGTGCAAATTGCAATTCACCGCCTCCGACCAGGAGTTGCAGATGCCGACGACTGGACGACCCTCGCCGAATGGCGTGGCGAAGCCCGTCGCTCTCAGGCTCGCCCGGTGGAGGAAGCCCGGTACATCCTGGCCGGCGAGCCAAGACTCGCTTCGAAGTCGCGTGCGAGGGGTGCCGTTTTCGCTCACGCGGACTCGCGGAGTACGAGTTCGACCGGCAGCACCACACGCCGTTCGGCGTCAGGCGCGAGTCGCCCTTCGAGATGGCTGATCAGGCGGTCGGCGGCAATCCGCCCCAGCTCGTAGCCGGGGATCCGGACGGTGGTGAGGGGAGGGGAGACGTAGGCGGAGAACTGGAAATCATTGAAGCCGCCGACCGCGACGTCCCCGGGCACGTGTAACCCGCGGGCGTGGAGACGATGAATCGCCCCGAGCGCGAGCAGATCGTTGCCACAGACGAATGCCGTCGGAGGCGACGGCTCATCCAGCAGTGCTTCGACAAGCGCTCCGGCAGTGGCGACGTTCCAAAATCCGTCGAACCTCTCGAGGCTGGCGTCGAACGGTATGCTGGCCGCCCGCAGAGCATCGCGATATCCCAGTTGCCGCTGCTCTATCATGGGCCAGGGAACCTTGGCCGCGATGAACGCGATCCGCTCGTGGCCAAGGTCGATCAGGTGTGTCACCAGCTGACGAGCGCCTTGCCGATTGGCGGCAGCGACCGAGAACACCGTGTCAGCCGGGTGATCATCCTCAAAGATGACACACGGCACACCGCTTTCGACCAGCCGCGATACGTACCAACCACGGATCCGTTTCTCTCCGGAGAGGAACAGCAACGCGCCGTCCGCGCGCCGTTCGAACAGGGGCGCCAGCATCGCCGGTGAGCGACTATGAGGCCGGCCCGCCTGCAGCAGCAGACTGTATCCTTCGCTGCAGGCCACGTCGCCGATGCCAGCCAGGATCAGATCCGTCATGGGGTCGGCGAGAAACCGCGTATCCTCGTCGAGGATCATCAGCATGAGCGCCCGGGTGCGTTGTGAGCGTAGACCGCGCGCACGCGCGTCGGGGTGATAGTCGAGCTCGTCCATGACGGCAGCGATGCGCTCTCTTGTGGTGGCGCCAAACTCGTCGAACCGCCCGTTGATGTAGTTCGAGACTGTCTGCGCTGAGACATTGGCACGGGTGGCGACATCTCGAACCGTCGGCCGGCGACCGGGGCCGGGCGGTCGTAACTTACCTGTGCGCGCCATCTCGTGACCCTACCGCAACAACCATCACCGGGTACGTCTGCACCCGTGCCGATAGGGCGGGGGTGACATTGACTTCGGCGTAGTGCGCAAGCTGCGGTTGCTCCTAGTTCCGCGCGCCCCGTCGTCATGACTCAGTGGCGAGCTCCCGCGGCTGCGCGAGCTCGGGAGCCAGCTCGGCAACCAGACGCTCGATCAAGGCGGCGCGCCGCACTTTCTCGCGGGCCTGAATACAGGCTGTGGCTTCGAGATGCAGTCCGCTGGGATACACGCTGATCGCGTTTCGCAGCCCGAGCTTGACATGGACGGGCGCCGTCGCGCGAATCAGATCGGGAACGAAATAGCTGCGGACGAACCCACCGAGGTCGTCTGGCGCCTCCACGTACACGTCGAGTGGCTTGCTCGTGACTGCGCGCATCGCTGAAAGCGTTTGGAGATCCAGGTCGGTGGCGGTGTTCAGC
>JASHQV010000187.1 GCA_030038955.1 Solirubrobacteraceae bacterium | reverse complement strand
CGTGACTGAGATTATTGCCGGCAGCGTCTGAATACCTGAGCTCTGACCCAAGCCAGCCGACAACGGAAGCGCTACCGCGGACCTCCGACTGTGGCAAGATCGCGCGATGGATCGCCCGTCGGGACGCGACCCAGACCCCGAGCCGCCGCACGACATCCTCGCGGCCGACGAGTTCGCCCTCGGCGAGGGAGACCCGGGGCTACACCGGGAGCAGGCTACGGACGTACTCGCCGCGGAGGAGTTCGCGATGCCGGCGGCGGACCACCACGCGCTGCCGCCCGGGGGTGGCGACGAGCTGGTACAGACGCGGGGAGCGCGGGCGCGCACGTGGCTCCGGCGGGGAGTGCCGGCGATCGCGCTGGCGGCGCTGGTGCTGCGACGTCGACGCCGACGGCAGCGCTGAGGGGCAGCGGCGCCGAGGAGGCGGCGGCACGGTCGCGTGGGGCTAAGGAGACGGCGGCACCGAGGGGCCGCAGCGCCGTCGCATGGGGCTGAGGGAGTCGCGGCGCTGAGGAGGCGGCGGCACCGTCGCGTGGGGCTAGGGGGCGGCGGCGCCGTGGCGCGGGGCTGGACTCAGACGACGCCGGGCCCCGTGACGGGATTTTCACGCGTTTGAAGCAGACTTGGCACGGCGCGTGACCCGCGCGTCGCATGTCGCCTGCGACGCTGGAGAGATCGCGTCCGCCACTCGGCAGCCGACCCACCTGACGCACATCACGCTGCGTATAGCAGCATTATGTGCGCCACCCCCTGTGCGGGCATCGCGGCTGGCGCGCATCCAGCACGGCGTGGTCGCCACCTGGCAGCTGCGGATCATTGGATTCAGCCGCAATCAGATCGCCCATGATGTGCGCGTCGGGCGGCTTCACCGTCTTCACGTGGGCGCCTACGCCGTTGGGCACACGCGCATCACGCTCAAGGGCCGGTGGATGGCGGCGGTGCTGGCGGCCGGACCGGAGGCGGTGCTGAGCCACCGAGCTGCAGTCGCGTTGCACGCGTATCGCCCGGCGCCGTCCGGGCCGATCGACGTCACCGTTCCCGGTCATCGCCGGAGCCGACGCGGTATGCGGGTCCACAGCGTCCACGCTCTCGATCCCGACGATCGCACAGTCGTCGACGGCATCCCCGTGACCGCGATGGCACGCACGCTGCTCGACTACGCCGAGGTCGCCGGCGAGCAGCAGATCCGGCTGGCGCTGGAGGCAGCCCAACGCTGCGAGGAGCTGGATATGAAGCCGATGCGAGCGATGCTCGCCCGGAACCAGGGCCGCCGCGGGATCAAGCCGCTGAGGGCGGCGCTGAGCCACATCCGCACAGAGGTGCCGTGGACCATCTCCGAGACCGAGCGGCGCCTGCTGGCCGCATTGCGCGCCAGGGGCGTGCCCGAGCCGTCGACCAACGTGATCGTGGAGGACGAGCTCCTCGACATGTACTGGCAGAAGTACCGGTTGAACGTCGAGATCGACGGCGACTTCTGGCACAGGACACCGGCCGCCCGCGAGCGCGCCCGCCGCCGCGACATAAAGCTGCAGCTCGCCGGCGAGATGGTGGCTCGGTTCGGTGACTACAGGATCAACGAGGAGTTGGACGCGGTCGTCGACGAGATCGTCGCGCTGATCAAGCTGCGCAGCGCTCAGGGCCCGTAGTAGAACGAGTCGTGAGATTTAGGGAGTGGCTGGGCGTGGAATCGATCCCGCCCACCCGGCCGCGACACGAGACGTACTAGTGGTACGGCGGTGTCGCGACCTCCCGCCAGGCGCGTCCAGATGCCGCCAAAATCGCGAACTAGTTCTTCTACGGACCCTCAGCTCGGCGGAGGTATCAGCGGGGGGGCGGGCGGCGGCGCGACAGCGCCGCCGCCCGCCCCCGTCGGCAACGGCACCGGCGGCGCGGCGTCAGGTCCGTGACCGTCGCGGCATCAGGTCGGTGATCGTGCCGTTGGCGAGCTCGGCCGCGAACGCCACCGTCTCCGATAGCGTCGGATGCGGGTGGATCGTCAACGCGATGTCCTCCGCGTCGGCGCCGAGCTCGATCGCGAGCACGGTCTCGGCGATCAGCTCGCCGGCGTTGACACCCACGATTCCAGCCCCCAGCAGGCGGCGCGAGCCCGGCTCGAGCAGCAGCTTGGTGAACCCCTCGGGCCGGTCGAGGCCAAGCGCGCGGCCGGACGCGGACCAGGGGATCACCGCCTTCTCGTAGCGAACGTCGCCGGCCTTGGCGGCGGTCTCGGTGAGGCCCATCCATGCCACCTCCGGATCGGTGTAGGCGACCGCCGGGATCGCCCGCGGCTCGAACGCGGCGCCGGGCTGTCCCGCGATCACCTCGGCGGCAACCTTGGCTTCGTGGGTGGCCTTGTGAGCCAGCATCGGCTCGCCGGCGACGTCGCCGATCGCGTAGATGTGCTCGACGTTCGTGCGCATCTGTCGGTCCACCGAGATGAAGCCGCGCTCGTCGACGGCGACACCGGCGGCCTCGGCGCCGATCTGGCTGCCGTTCGGTCGCCGTCCGACGGCCACGAGGATGCAGTCGAACAGCTGTGGCCTGCCCTCGGACAGCTCGACCTTGAGCCCGTTGCGCTGGGGCTTGACGGACCGCACCTCGGTGCCGAGCCGGATCGCGTCGTAGCGCGGCTCGATGCGGCGCTGCAGCGGCCGCACGAGATCCCGGTCGCAGCCGGGGATCAGCTGGTCCATCATCTCCACCACCGTCACCCGCGAGCCGAGCGCGTCGTACACGGTGGCCATCTCCAGGCCGATGATGCCGCCGCCGATCACCAGCAGCCGTCGGGGGATCGCGGTCGGGGAGAGGGCGGCGGTCGAGTCGATGATCCGCGGGTCGTCGGGCAGGAACGGCAGCCGCGCCGGCTCCGATCCGGCGGCGATGATGCATGTGTCGAAGGTGAGCGTGCGATCGCCGACCGCGAGCGAGTGCGGACCGGTGAGCCTGGCCACGCCGGTAACCACCTCGACCTTGCGCTGCTTGGCCAGCTGCGACAGTCCCGAGGTGAGGCGATCGACGACGCTGCGCTTCCACGAGATGAGCGCCTCGAGGTCGATCGTGGGCCGCCCGAAGCGGATCCCGCCCACGGCCATCTCCTCGGCCTCGGCGAGCACGCGAGCGGCGTGCAGCAGCGCCTTCGAGGGAATGCAGCCGACGTTCAAGCAGACACCGCCGAGACGGTCGTAGCGCTCGACGAGGGTCGTCTTCAGGCCGAGGTCGGCGGCGCGGAAGGCGGCCGTGTAGCCACCCGGCCCGGCGCCGAGCACGATCACCTGCGCGTCGCGATCGGACGCTGGGGGAGGGCCGGCGCCCGGGGTCCGCGCGGGGCTCGGCTCGGGCGGCTCGGTCGAGCCGGCGGGCGCCTCTGCTGGCGCCGTCGCTCGGGCTAGCTCGGCCGGCACTCCGGAAGGCTCGGCGACTGCCTCGGTGGGCTTCGCGGCCGCCCCGATCGGCTCGGTGGCTGCCCCGGCGGGCTCGGTGGCTGCCTCGGTGGGCTTCGCGGCCGCCCCGGTCGACTCGGCGGCGGCAAGCGTCAGCAGCAGGCTTCCCTCCGACACCCGGTCGCCCACCGTCACGCCGAGCTGCGCAACCGTGCCGGCGATGGGCGCGGGAACGTCCATCGTCGCCTTGTCGGACTCGAGCGTGACCAGCGGGTCCTCGACGGCCACCTGGTCGCCGGGGGCGACGAGGATCTCGATCACCGGCACATCGGCGAAGTCGCCGATGTCCGGTACGCGGACCTCGACGCTGCTCACAAGAGGATCCGGCGCAGGTCGCTCAGCACGCGCACCAGGTGCACGACGAAGCGCGCGGCGGCGGCGCCATCGATCACCCGGTGGTCATAGGACAGCGACAGTGGAAGCATCAGCCGCGGGACGAATGCGGAGCCGTCCCAAACCGGTCGCATGACGGCGCGCGTGACCCCGAGGATCGCCACCTCGGGGGCGTTGATGATCGGCGTGAACGAGGTCCCGCCGATCCCGCCCAGCGAGGAGATCGTGAACGTGCCGCCGCTGATGTCCGCTGGACTCAGCCGGCCCTGACGAGCGCGCCCGGACAGCTCGCTCAGCTCCTGCGCGATCTCCAGCAGCCCGATCGCGTCGGCGTGCTTGATCACCGGCACCACGAGCCCGTCGGGCGTGTCGGCGGCGAACCCGATGTTGTAGTAGCGGCGGAGCACCAGCTCCTCGCCGTCGAGCGAGGCGTTGAACGTCGGGAACGCCTTCAACGTGGCAACCGATGCGGCCACCAGGAACGAGACCATCGTCACCTTGACGCCGTCGGGGCCTTGCTCCTGGTTGAGCTGCTTGCGCCACGCCTCGAGCTCGGTGATGTCGGCCTCGTCGTTCTGGGTGACGTGGGGGATCATCACCCAGTTGCGGGCCAGGTTCGGTGCCGACAGGCGTTGGATGCGCGATCGCGCGACCCGTTCGACCGGGCCGAACTGCTCAAAGTCGACGCGCGGCCATGGCGCAAGCCCGAGCTCGGAGGAGAGCGCGCCGGCGTGGCCGCTGCTGGCGGGGCCGCTTGGCCCACCCCCAGCCACCGCGCCACCCACGCCGGCGCTGCCACCCACGCCGGCGCCGCCACTGGCGCTCGCGGCACGCACGTCGCCGCCGGTGATCCGTCCCTTGCGCCCGCTGCCGGCGACGCGACGGAGGTCGACGCCGAGCTCGCGGGCGAGGTGACGAACCGACGGGCTCGCGTAGACCGCGCCCGCTCCATCGGACGTCGCCGACACCGGCTGCTCGACGGCCCGTGACGGCTGCTCGGCTGCCCGCACCGTCTCCACGGTCGCCGGCTGCGTCCGTTCCTCCGTCGCCCGCGCCGGCTGCTCGACCGCCGGCTGCATCCGTTCTTCCGCCTGCGTTCCGGTGTCGGTCGCGGACCGAACCGCATCGGCCAGCGCGGACGTCGGACGGGGAGCGACCGGCTCGGCTGCGTGCTCGCCGGCCGGCTCGACATCGACCAGCGCCGACCCCTCCGACACGTGGTCGCCGACCGACACGTGCAGCGCCCGCACGACGCCGGCCGTGGGCGACGGCACGTCCATCGTCGCCTTGTCGGACTCGAGCGTGACCAGCGGGTCCTCGACGGCCACCTGGTCGCCGGGGGCGACGAGGATCTCGATCACCGGCACATCGGCGAAGTCGCCAATGTCGGGAACCGCCACCGAGACCAGCTCGCCGGTGGCCACCCGCTCACGCCTCCGTCGGGATCGGGGCGTCGATCTCGATCTCGTAGCGCTCGAGCGCCTGCTGGACGACCTCGCGAGGCACCGTCCCCTCGTCCGCGAGCGACTTCAGCGCCGCCACGGCCACGTAGTGCCTGTCGACCTCGAAGAACCGCCGCAGTGCCGGGCGGGTGTCGCTGCGCCCGAAGCCGTCGGTCCCGAGCACGTGGTAGCGGCGCGGCACCCACTGGCGGATCTGATCGGCGAAGGCGCGCACGTAGTCGGTCGACGCGACCACCGGCCCCGACCGCCGCTCGAGGCACTCGCTTGCGTAGGCGCGCCGGGGCTCGGCGGTGGGGTGCAGCATGTTCCAGCGCTCAACCGCGATCCCGTCGCGGCGCAGCTCGGTGAATGAGGTGACGCTCCACACGTCGGCGACCACGCCCCAGTGCTCGGTCAGCAGCTCGGCGGCGGCAAGCACCTCGCGCAGGATCGTGCCGGAGCCGAGCAGCTGAACGCGCGGCTTGCGCGAGCGGGGCGAGCCGGCGTCGCGCACGAGGTGCATGCCGCGCAGGATCCCCTCCTCCGAGCCCGCGGGCATCGCCGGGTGCTCGTAGTTCTCGTTCATCAGCGTCAGGTAGTAGAAGACGTCCTCCTGCTCGGCCACCATCCGCCGCAGCCCCTCGTGGATGATCACCGCCACCTCGTAGCTGAACGTGGGGTCGTAGGCGCGGCAGTTGGGAACCACCGGGAACAGCGCGTGGCTGTTGCCGTCGGCGTGTTGCAGGCCCTCGCCGTTCAGCGTCGTCCGGCCGGAGGTGCCGCCCAGCAGGAACCCTCGGGTGCGCGAGTCACCCGCCGCCCAGATCAGGTCGCCGACCCGCTGGTAGCCGAACATCGAGTAGTAGATGTAGAACGGGATCATCTGCTCGCCGTGGGCGCTGTACGACGTGCCGGCGGCGATGAACGACGAGATCGAGCCGGCCTCGGTGATCCCCTCCTCGAGAATCTGGCCGTGCTCGTCCTCGCGGTAGAACATCAGCTGCTCGGCGTCCTGGGGCTGGTACCGCTGCCCCAGCGACGAGTAGATCCCGACCTGACGGAACAGCCCCTCCATCCCGAACGTGCGGGACTCGTCGGGCACGATCGGCACGATCCGTCGCCCGATCTGCTTGTCGCGCAGGAGCGTCGCCAACACCCTGACGAACGCCATCGTCGTCGATACCTGCCGCTCCCCGGTGCCCTCGAGCTGTGAGGAGAAGGCCTCCAGCGGGGGCACGGGCAGCGGCTCGGCGCGCCGGCGGCGGGCCGGCAGCGAGCCGCCGAGCGCGGCGCGGCACTCACGCAGGTACTTCATCTCCGGGGCGTCGTCAGGCGGCTTGTAGAACTCGGCCGCGCGGACCTGCTCGTCGGTCAGCGGCAGCTCGAAGCGGTCGCGGAAGGCGAGCAGCGCCGCCTCGGTCATCTTCTTCGCCTGGTGGGTGACCATGTGCCCCTCGCCCGAGGTGCCCATCCCGTAGCCCTTGATCGTCTTCGCCAGGATCACGGTCGGCTGGCCGCTGTGGCGGACCGCCTCGTGGTAGGCGGCATACACCTTCTGCTGGTCCAGCCCGCCGCGGTTGAGCAGCCAGATCTCGTCGTCGGACATGTGCGCCACGCGCTCGGCCAGCACCGGATCGCGCCCGAAGAAGTGCTCGCGCACGTACGCCCCGTCGCGCGCCTTGAACGTCTGGTACTCACCGTCGACGCACTCCTCCATCACGTGCACGAGGCGCCCGTCGACGTCGGCGGCCAGCAGCGGGTCCCAGCGCGAGCCCCAGATCACCTTGATCACGTTCCAGCCGGCGCCGCGGAAGTCCGACTCCAGCTCCTGGATGATCTTGCCGTTGCCGCGCACCGGTCCGTCGAGGCGCTGCAGGTTGGCGTTGATCACCCAGATCAGGTTGTCGAGGTGCTCGCGCCCGGCGAGCCCGATCGCGCCCATCGTCTCGGGCTCGTCGGTCTCGCCGTCGCCTAGGAATGCCCACACCTTGCGTGTGCCAGCGGCTGCGTCGAGCACGCCGCGCGCGATCAGGTACTTCGTGAACCGCGCCTGGTAGATCGACGTGATCCCCCCGATCCCCAGCGCCACCGTGGGGAACTGCCAGAAGTCGGGCATCAGCCACGGATGCGGGTAGGACGACAGCCCGCCGCCGCCGACCTCGCGGCGGAAGCGCTTCAGCTGCTCCTCGGTGAGCCGCCCTTCCAGGTAAGCGCGCGCGTAGTTGCCCGGCGAGGAGTGGCCCTGGAAGAACACGAGATCACCCCCATGAATCGAATCCCGCCCACCCACCCCCACAGCGCCCGGGGCACGCCAGAAGTGGTTGAAGCCGACCTCGTAGAGGACCGCCACCGACTGGTAGCTGGCGATGTGTCCGCCGAGTCCCGAGAACTCCTTGTTGGCGCTCACGACCATCGCCATCGCGTTCCAGCGGACGATCGAGCGCAGCCGCCGCTCGAGCGCCGGATCGCCCGGCAGCAGCGACTCCTTGTCGGCCGGGATCGTGTTGACGTACGGTGTGTTGAGCGTCGCGATCGGGCCGCTGCCGGCGTGCTGCGCGCGCTCGACCACGCGTGTGAGGATGTGCCGCGCGCGGGCCGGGCCGTCGTGATCGAGGACGCCGTCGAGCGCGTCGAGCCACTCGCTCGTCTCCACCGCATCGATGTCGGCGGAGGCACCGTTGGAGCTGGCTACGTCAACCTGATCGGTCATCGAAACGCAACCTGACTATATACACGGGAATTGAGAGACTGCGGGCGTGAGCGCAGTCTTCGATCAGCAGCTGGCGTTTGCAGGACCGGCCGTGCTGGCCGCCGCGGTCCGCGCCGGCGAGGTCACGCCGCGCGAGCTGGTCGAGCTGTTCCTCGCGCGGATCGAGCGGATCGACCCGCGGCTGAACGCGTTCCGCACACTGATGGCGGACGAGGCGCTGGCCGCCGCGGACGCTCTGGGAGCGGATAGCGCCGGGGACGCCGGCTTGCTGGCCGGCGTCCCCGTGGCCGTCAAGGACGACCAACCCGTTCGAGGCCAGGCGCTCACGTACGGCTCGTGCGGCACCGATCACGCCCCCCAGCCGGTCGACGCCGAGGTCGTCAGGCGGCTGCGGGCGGCGGGCGCGATCCCGATCGGGATCACCAGGGTGCCGGAGCTGATGATCTTCCCGTGGACGGCCTCCGACGCTGGCGGCATCACCCGCAACCCGTGGGATCCGAGCCGCACGACGGGTGGCTCGTCGGGCGGCTCGGCCGCGGCCGTGGCTGCCGGGCTGGCGGCCGCCGCCACCGGCTCGGACGGCGGCGGCTCGATCCGGATCCCGGCGGCGTGCTGCGGGCTCGTCGGGATCAAGCCGAGCCGCGGCCGCGTCAGCACGCAGCCGCTCGCGCAGGAGTGGATGGGGCTCAGCACGTTCTCGGCGCTGGCTCGCACGGTGGCCGACAGCGCGCTGCTGCTCGACGTGATCGCAGGCGCCACGCCCGATGACGTCGACCACCTGCCGCCGCCGCCCGAGAGCTTCAGCGCCGCCGCCCGCCGCGACCCGCCGCGGCTGCGGATCGCCGTCTCCCGCAAGGTCCCGCCAGGCGTGGTCGCGCCACTGTCGGCCGACCAGCGGCTGGCATGGGAGCGCACCGGGAGGCTGCTGGGCGAGCTCGGGCACGACGTCGTCGAACGGGATCCGAGCTACGGGATGCTGAGCGTCGAGTTCACGCAGACGTGGCTGGCGGCCGTCGACGAGCAGCTGTCGCAGCTGCCGCACCCCGAGCGGACCGAGGCGAGCACGCGGCAGGTCGCTGCCGCTGGCCGTCTGCTCGTGCCGCCGCGCCGGCGCCGGGCGCTGCGCGCCCGGCGCCGGCGCAAGTCCAGCCAGGTGCTGGCGCTGTGGGACGAGTTCGACGTGCTGCTGACGCCGACGCTGGCGCGCACGGCGCTGCCGGCCGTGGGCGGCTACGGCAAGCCGGCGCCGATCGCGTTCGAGCTGGCCGCCCGGTTCATCCCGTGGCTGCCGCTGTTCAACCTGACCGGGCAGCCGGCGATCGCGCTGCCGGCCGGGTTCGGCGCCGACGGCCTGCCGCTGAGCGTGCAGCTGGCGGGACGGATCGGCGAGGAGGGGACGCTGTACTCGCTGGCAGCCCAGATCGAAGCGGCGCGGCCGTGGGCGGGGCTGTACCCGCCGCTGGCGGCAGCCTGAGCGGGCTCCCGCGACCGCGGGGGCGGGGGGCGGCGCCGCGGCGCGGCG
>JASHQV010000186.1 GCA_030038955.1 Solirubrobacteraceae bacterium | reverse complement strand
GGGCGGCGGTCGGCTTCTCGATGCACTGGAGCACGCCGGCGGCGGTGCTGCTCGGCTCGTTGATGGCCTCGCACACGCTGCTCGTGTATCCAGCGGTGCGGCGCGCCGGACTCTCGACCCACTCGGCGGTCGCGACCGCGGTCGGGGCCACGGTGCTGACCGACACCGCCTCGCTGATCGTGCTCACCGCCGTCTCCTCGTCACAGCTCCAGGGCGGCTCACCGCTGTCGATCGCCGTGCAGATCGTGGTCGGTCTCGTGGTGCTACTCGTGTTCTCGCTGGTGATCCTGCCGCGGATCGCGCGGCTCGCCTTCCGCCGCCTCGGAACCGACCGGATGGTTCGCTACATGCTGGCGATCGCCGCTTTCCTGGCGGCCGCGACGGTGGCGGCGAGCTTCGGCATCGAGGGAATCGTCGGCGCCTTCTTCGCCGGTCTCGGGATGAACCGCCTGGTTCCCAACGAGGGGCCGCTGATGGATCACATCGACTTCTTCGGATCGGTGCTGTTCGTGCCGATCTTCCTGATCTCGGTCGGCATGCTGCTGCAGCCGAGCGTGATGGTGGAGGGCGAGACGCTGAAGCTCGCCGGGCTGTTCATCGTCGCCTCGATGGGCGGCAAGACCCTGGCCGCGTTGGTCACGAAGCGCACGCTGCACCTGACGCTCGACGAGACCTCGCTGATCCTCGGCCTCACCGTGCCACAGGCGGCAGCGACGCTCGCCGCCACCGTGATCGGCTTCGACATCGGCCTGTTCGACCAGTCCGTCGTGAACGCCGTGCTGGTGCTGATCCTCGTCTCGATCATCGCCGCCACCCTGCTGGTGGAGCGGGCGCGCCACCGGGTGCCGGTACCGCGGGGCGAGCGCCAGGAGCTGGGCAAGCGGGTGCTCGTGGCGCTCGAGACGACCGGGCAGGCGCGCACCGCGTTCGCGATCGGAGCCCGCCTGGCGGCGCCCGACGCCGGCATCGTGCGCGGTTTCCTCGGCGCGCTGCCAGCGGACACGCGGAAACGCGAGCCCGACCTCGAGCAGCTGCGCGTCGCCGGCTACGCGGAGGGCGTCGACGTCGACCCGGCGCTGATCGTGCACCGCTCGATGGCCGAGGGGATCGTCAACGCAGTCGCCGCGAACGAGCCGACGATCGTGTTGATCGGGCAGCGCACGATCTTCGACTCGAGCCTGGGTGGCAGCGGCGAAGCCGTCGCCGCGTTCGTCGACGCGCCGGTTGCGGCGGTCATCGGGCAGACGGCGCGGATCGAAGAGGTGCTCGTGGTCGACACGCCGATGCTCGGCGACCGCGCGGCAAACGAGCGGGAGATCGAGCTAATCGCCGAGCTCACCCGGCGGATCGCCGGGCGGGAAGGCCGCCGCCGGCATGTGCTCCGGTTCCCGCATGCCAGCGAGCTCGCCCCCGGGCAGGTGTGTATCGCGCCGGCGAACTCCGAGCAGGTGCTGGTGGCGTCCGACCCGCCGGCGGGAGCAGTGCTGATGCTGGTGTTCGCGCCGCAAGTGCTGCCCGCGGAGGCCGGCTCCGAGGACGGGGCCATGGCGATCGCGGCACCCGGCTGATGGTGCTCCGGCTGCCCCGGCTGCCCTGGCTGGGTACCCTCGCACGACGATGCGAGCGTCGGCGTTCAGAGGCTTCGAAGCTGATCCGCTGCTGAACGTGGCGGGGGCGGACGGCGCGCCAAACGGCGCGCCGTCCGCCCCCCAGGACCTGCGCCACCACCCCGTGATCGCCGCGATCCACGAGCGCGCCGCGCAGCGCTCGCGGCCCGGCGCACGCTCCGATGGACGCCGGATCGCGCTGGTGATCGAGGGCGGCGGCATGCGCGGCGCGGTCTCGGCCGGGATGGCGGCCGCGATCGAGCAGCTCGGGCTGCTCGACGCCTTCGACGAGGTGTATGGCGCCTCCGCCGGCGCCTTCAACGCCGCCTTCCTGCTGGCCGGCCAGGCCGCCTACCTGGCAGCGCTGTACCCGCACGGGTTCGGCAACCCGCGGTTCGCCAGCGCGCTGCGGGTGCTGACGCGGGGACGGCCGCCGTTCGACATGGACTACGTGGTCGAGCACGTCTGGCGCGAGCAGCGACCGCTTCGCACGGAGCGGATCCTCACCAGTCCGATCGAGCTGCACTGCGCCGCCACCGACGCGCACGAGGCCCGGGCGGTCGATCTCGCCGAGCTCGCGAGCGACGCCGAGATCCGCACCGCGATGCTCGCGTCAGCGCGACTGCCGTGGCTGGGAGGACCGCCGGTCCGCTTCCGGGGACGGCTACTGCTCGACGCGACGCTGGCCGAGGCGGTGCCGATCGAGGCCGCCAGCCGCGCCGCCACCGACCTGCTCGTGCTGCTGACCCGCCCCGAGGGCGTCAACCACGCGCCGCTGTCGAGCTGGGTCGCGAAGCTCACCGACCGCTACCTGGCGAGGATCAACCCCAAGCTCGTCGACCTGCGCATGACCCGCTCCGAGCGCTACGACCGGCTGATCGCGGAGCTGACCGCGCGCGCCGCCGACCCGGCCGGCGCGCCCCGCTTGTGCATCATCCGCCCGGCGCGCGGCACGCCCGTGATCGGCCAGCTCGAGAGCCGCGCAGGGGCCTTGCTGAACGCCGCCGGCCACGGCTTCCGTGCCGCCTGGTTCGCGTTCGCCGGCGCCAATCCCGAGTTGCTGCGGTCGTTGCGCGCGTACGTGTAAACAACATGTAACGGTCGTCACGTTCGCGGGTATCTCGACCGTGATCCGGATTCGGCGCCAGCAGACCGTCACAACGCGGCTCCGCGACGCCGTCCTCGGGGCGAGGATCCCGAGCGGCTCTCGCCGCTCGCGCCGATCGCGCCGCAAGCGACGCCGCCGCGAGCGCGAGCTGCGCGCCGCCGTCGCCCAGCTCGACATCCCGTGGGCCCGGTCGGCGCCGGCGCGCGTGCTGCGCGAGAACTTCATGCGGCTGGTGATGAACCCGGTGCTCGACCACTACGCCGCCCGTGGCGCCGCCGGCACCGAGCAGCTGAGCGCGCTCAAGGGTCCGGTGATCCTGGTCGCCAACCACGCCAGCCACATGGACACGCCGGTGATCCTGTCGGCGCTGCCACGCCGGCTCCGCAGGCACACCGCGGTCGCGGCCGCCGCCGACTACTTCTACCGCAACAAGGCGGTCGCCTCGCTGGTGTCGCTGCTGTTCAACACGGTTCCGATCGAGCGCAAAGGCGGCGGCGGGCTGTCGAAGAGCAGCAGCCACCTGGACCACCTGCTCGACGAGGGCTGGAGCCTGCTGCTGTACCCGGAGGGGACGCGCTCGCGCGGCAACGGCCTCGGGCGCGTCCGCCGCGGCGCCGCCGTGCTCGCCGCCAACCACAACCTCACGATCGTGCCGATTCGGGTGACCGGCACCGCCGAGGCGATGCCGCCCGGCCAGATCTGGCCGAAGCGCCTGCGCGGGCGGCTGCTGAGCAAGCGCCACCGGATCGAGGTCACGTTCGGCGAGCCGATCCCGCCACTGACCGACACGGCAGCGATGATCGAGCGGGTCCAGAGCTACTTCGAGAACGGCGACTCGGGGACGTCGTCGCTGAGCCCGTATCGGCGTCGCACGAAGGCGTAGACAGAGACGCTCGTAGTGAGGGCTGGTGGCCTGCAGACCACCAGCCCTCACGATCTCAAGGCTCGTCGTCCTCGTCGAGCCACCCGGTCGACCGCTCCACTGCCTTGCGCCACTTCCGGTAGCCGCGCTCGCGCACGTCCGACTCCATGTTCGGCAGCCAGTGCGCGGCGGTGTGCCAGTTCGCGCGCAGCTCGTCGCGGCCGGACCAGAAGCCAACCGCGAGCCCGGCCGCGTAGGCGGCACCGAGCGACACGGTCTCGGCGACGATCGGGCGCACGACGGGGACGCCGATGACGTCGGCGAGGAACTGCATCAGCAGGTTGTCGGCGGTCATGCCCCCGTCGACGCGGAGATCTCCGAGCACGATCCCGGAGTCGGCGGTCATCGCCTCGAGCACGTCCCGGGTCTGCCATGCGGTCGCCTCGAGCACGGCGCGCGCAAGGTGCCCCTTGGTGATGTAGCCGGTCAGCCCGACGATCACGCCGCGCGCGTCACTGCGCCAGTGCGGCGCATACAGCCCCGAGAAGGCGGGCACGAAGTAGCAGCCGCCGTTGTCGTCCACCGTCCGTGCCAGCGTCTCGATCTCGGGCGCCGACCCGATCAGCCCGAGGTTGTCCCGGAACCACTGGACGAGCGCGCCCGTGACCGCGATCGAGCCCTCGAGCGCATACGTCGGCGGCTCGTCGCCGACGCGGCAGCACACCGTCGTCAGCAGGCCGCTGCTCGACAGCACCTTGCGCTCGCCCGTGTTCAGCAGCATGAAGCTGCCGGTGCCGAACGTGCACTTCGCCTCGCCCACGTCGAAGCACGTCTGCCCGAACAGCGCCGACTGCTGGTCGCCGAGCGCGGCCGCCACCGGGACCCCGGCGAGCTGCCCCTGCGCCTCGCCGTAGATCTCGACCGACGGCCGGATCTCCGGCAGCAGCGTGCGCGGGATGTCCATCAGCGCGATCAGCTCGTCGTCCCAGTCGAGCGTGTCGAGGTTCATCAGCAGCGTGCGGCTGGCGTTTGTGACATCGGTCAGGTGGCGCCCCGTCAGCCGCCAGATCAACCACGAGTCCATCGTCCCGAAGACCAGCTCGCCGGCCTCAGCGCGGGCACGCAGGCCGGGAATGTTGTCGAGCAGCCAGCGGAGCTTCGAGGCCGAGAAGTAGCTCGCCAGCGGCAGTCCGGTCAGCTCACGCACGCGGTCGCCCCCGGACTCGCTCAGCAGCTGCCGCACGAGCGCGTTCGTGCGGGTGTCCAGCCAGCTGATCGCATGGTGCACCGGCTGCCCGGTCTCACGGTCCCAGACGATCGTGGTCTCGCGCTGGTTGGCGATCCCGAGCGCGGCGAGGTCGCCGCGCTGCAGGTCGGCCTCGCCGAGTGCGCGGGCGACGACCTGCTCGACGTTGCCCCAGATCTCCTCCGCGTCGTGCTCGACCCACCCAGGCCGTGGGTAGATGTGGCGGTGCTCCATCTGCGCGACCGAGACGATCCGGCCGGACTGGTCGAACACGAAGCACCGCGACGACGCCGTGCCCTGGTCGATCGCAGCCACGTAGCGCTCTCTCATCCGACCACCTTCATTCGCGGGCCAGCTACTTCTAGCAGGTGAGCGCTCACCACGGGATCGCGCCGAGCTCGCGTGACACCGCTCGCGCGTGCTCGCGCACGTAGATCAGCAGCTCCGGCCTCGGCCAGCCCGAGGTGAACAGCCGCTCGGGCGCGCCGAAGATTCCCATCGCTCCAACTGTACGGCCCGTGCGGTCGATCACGGGCGCGGCCATCGAGCCGCGCAGCAGCTCGAGCTCGCCGATCTCGAACGCCCAGCCCCGGTTGCGCACCGCTTCGAGCTCGCGCCGCAGTGCCTCCGCGTCGGTCACGGTCGCTTCCGTGTAGTGAGTCAGTCCGCGCTTGGTCAGCTCCTCGGCAACGTACGGGTGAGACGCCAGCAGCACCTTGCCGACGGATGTCGCGTGGGCCGGCAGCAGCGACCCGATATCGAGCGTCTGCAGCGAGTCATCGGGGCGGAACACGTGGTGGACGATCAGCACCTGGCCGTCGTGCAGGGTCCCGATCCGCACCTCCTCGCGGGTGCGGGCGGCAAGCGCGTCCGACCAGTTGAGCGCGCGCGTGCGTAGCTCGTTGCCATCGAGGTAGCTCGACCCCATGTGCAGCAGCGCCGCGCCGAGGCGGTACTTGCCGCTCTCCGGATCCTGCTCGACGAACCCCACCTGCTGCAGGGTGCGCAGGATGCCGTGGACGGTGGCCTTCGGCAGACCGAGCTCGTCGGCCAGCTCAACCACGCCGAGGCGACGCGATCTGCCCGACAGCAACCGCAGGATCGCTGCCGCGCGTTCGATCGACTGGATGCTTCCTGGCAATGGTCACTGCCTCGAGACGGTCATGACGACGGTTTTGCGACTCGATTGTGCTCGATCGGCCGGCGCAGCGGCCCGCTCGATTGTGCCCGACCCACTTGACAGCAGGCATCGGGAACTGAGTTTGACAATGTCGTACGCGGTTAGTATCGTCGGCCCGCGCCCGGCGGGCTGGACCGCCCGCAGCACACGAGAGGAGTGAGAGTCAGCGTGGTTCCGGCTGCGATTTACGCTGTCGAGACAAGCGTTCGAGGGGCACCTGAGGGGCCTCATCGGGGGATTTTGCGGCACCCCGTGTGGATGCCACCAAGCCCCCTCGTGCACTCCCTGACCGCGCTGCCACGTCAGCTCAGCGTCGATCGGGTCGCGTACTGCAACCAACGTCTGTGAAGGAGGTTGTGTGGCAACCGTAAGCGAAGCAGCATCCAATCGGCCGCTGCCACTCTCGTGGCGGAAGGGCCTCATCGGTGAGCTGTGGGCCGAGTTCTTCGGCTGCTTCATCCTGATTTCGTTCGGCGACGGCGTCGTCGCGATGCTGTGGGCCCTGGTGGGCTCCGGACGCAGTGCTGGCGGAGCACTCTGGTCCTCTGGCGACTGGCTGCTGATCACCTGGGGATGGGCGCTCGCCGTGGTCTTCGCCGTGTACGTCAGCGGCGGCATCAGCGGCGCTCACATCAATCCCGCGATCTCGCTCGGGGCGGCGATCCGCAAGCAGCTGCCGTGGAACAAGGTGCCGGCCTACTGGGCCGCCCAGGTGCTCGGCTGCTTCATCGGTGCGGCGCTCGTGTTCCTCGTCTACAACAACGCGATCAACCACTTCGACCAGGTCGGCCACTGCGGCGCGGTGCTGAAGGGGTGCAAGCCGATCGTCAAGGGGACGGCGGCGTCGTTGGCCACGTACAGCACGTTTGCGACGTTCCCCGCGCCGTACTTCCACAGCGCGCTCGGGCCGCTGATCGACCAGATCGTCGGCACCTTCTTCCTGGCGCTGTTCGTGTGGGCGGTGACCGACGAGTTCAACTCACCCGTCGGCTCCAACCTCGCGCCGTTCATCATCGGCATGATCGTGATGGCGGTGGGCATCTCGTTCGGCGCCAACGCCGGCTACGCGATCAACCCCGCGCGTGACTTCGGTCCGCGCATGTTCGCGCTGATCGCCGGCTGGGGGAAGGTCGCGTTCCCGGGCGACTACGGCAACGTCAACGACTACTTCTGGGTCCCGATCGTCGGGCCTCTGCTCGGCGCGGCGATCGCCTCGGTCCTCTACGACTGGGGGATCCGGGACGTCCTGAAGGCGCGCATGGGGCCCGAGCCGGGCGTCCGTGGCGAGGGCGAGATCGTCCGCGACGAGCGGCCTCCGGCCGTCGAGTAGCAAGCCATCGGTTCAGGGGTGACGGGGACACACCAGTCCCCGTCACCTGCATGGCAGTTCGAGATCAGAGGAAGGAACGATGAAGAAACTGATCAACGCACCCGACCAGGCGGTCGCGGACGCGTTGCGGGGAGTCGAGGCCGCTCACGGCGATCGCGTGCGGGTGACGTTCGATCCCTACACGATCGTGCGCACCGACGCTCCGGTCAGCGGCAAGGTCGGGCTCGTCTCCGGCGGCGGCTCCGGTCACGAGCCGATGCACGGCGGCTACGTCGGCCCGGGGATGCTCGATGCAGCCTGTCCCGGCGAGGTGTTCACGTCGCCGACGCCGGACCAGATGTATGAGGCGACCAAGGCCGTCGACGGCGGCGCCGGGGTCGTCCACATCGTCAAGAACTACACCGGCGACGTGCTCAACTTCGAGATGGCCGCCGACCTCGCGAAGGGCGACGGGATCGAGGTCGAGACGGTCCTGACCAACGACGACGTCGCCGTCGAGGACTCGCTGTACACGGCCGGCCGGCGTGGCGTCGGCGTGACCGTGCTGGTCGAGAAGATCGCCGGCGGCGCCGCCGACGACGGCAAGTCGCTGCAGGAGGTCGCCGAGATCGGTCGGCGCGTGAACTCCCAGGGACGCTCGATGGGGATGGCGCTGACGGCCTGCATCACCCCCGCCTCGGGCAACCCGAGCTTCGAGCTCGGTGACGACGAGGTCGAGATCGGGATCGGGATCCACGGCGAGCCCGGACGCTTCCGCGAGTCGATCGGGCCGGCGTCGCAGATCGCCGAGCGGCTGATGACGCCGATCCTCGAGGATCTGCCGTTCGCCTCCGGCGATCGCGTGCTCGCGTTCGTCAACGGGATGGGCGGGACGCCGCTGCTGGAGCTGTACATCATGTACGCGGAGGTGGCGAAGATCGCGGCCGACCACGGCCTCCAGATCGAGCGCAACCTGATCGGCAACTACATCACCTCGCTGGAGATGCAGGGCTGCTCGATCACGCTGCTGAAGCTCGACGACGAGCTCCTGCACTACTGGGACGCGCCGGTGAACACGCCGGGACTCCGCTGGGGAGCGTGACGGTGGCGATCGATCGTGACGCGACGCTGCGCTGGATCGAGCTGTTTGCAGCGCAGATCGAGCTGCATCGCGAGCAGCTGGTGCAGCTGGATGCGGCGATCGGCGATGGTGACCACGGAACCAACATGAACCGGGGAATGCAGCGCTCGCTCGAGAAGCTTCGGGCGACCGAGCAAGCCGACCCCAGTGCCGTGCTGAAGACGGTGGCAATGACGCTGATCTCCACCGTCGGCGGCGCCGCCGGGCCGCTGTACGGAACGCTGCTGCTGGCGCTGGCATCGGGGTTGGCAGGCCACGCGGAGGTGGACCTGCCGACATACGCCGCGGCGTGGCGCGCGTCGGTCGACGGCGTCCAGGCCCGCGGCGGCGCACAGCTGGGCGACAAGACGATGGTCGACGCGCTCGTGCCGGCTGTCGACGCGCTCGAGCAGGCGACCGACCTCAGCGCGGGCCTGCAAGCCGCCGCGGCGGCGGCCGAGCAGGGGATGCTCGCGACGACGCCGCTCGAAGCCCGCAAGGGACGGGCCAGCTACCTGGGTGAGCGCAGCGTCGGGCACCAGGACCCCGGAGCAACCTCGACCTACTACCTGTTGGAGAGCGCCGCCGAGGCGTTCGCGAGCTGAAAGGAAACTCATGGCCAAGTACGCAGTTGCGATCGACCAGGGCACGACTAGCTCTCGTGCGATGGTGTTCGACCATTCCGGTCGGGTGGTGTCGATCTCGCAGAAGGAGCACGAGCAGATCTATCCGAAGCCCGGCTGGGTGGAGCACGACCCGATGGAGATCTGGGCCCGCTGCCAGGAGGTGCTCGACGAAGCGCTTCAGCAGGCGGGGGCGAGCCGCGACGACATCTCCGGTCTCGGCATCACCAACCAGCGTGAGACGACCGTCGTGTGGGATCGAACCACCGGCAAGCCGATTCACAACGCGCTCGTCTGGCAGGACACGCGGACCGACAAGATCGTCGACGAGCTCGCGCAGGTCGGCGGTCAGGATCGCTTCCGAGACAAGGTCGGCCTGCCGCTGGC
>JASHQV010000185.1 GCA_030038955.1 Solirubrobacteraceae bacterium | reverse complement strand
GCGTGGCGCCGGTGGCGGGCTCGCGGCCCGGCCCGCCGCGTGCCGCCACCCCGCGAGCGCCGGCGCGGATCGTCTCGGCCAGCTGCAGGGCGTCCTCGGGACGGTCCTGCTGGTCGATCGCGAGCGCCGCCAGCACGGCCTCGCCGAGCTCCGGTGGCACCCCCGGGTTCAGCTGCTGGAGCGGCACCGGCGCCTGGCGCTGCTGCTTCAGCGCCAGCTCGGCCAGCGACGTTGCCTCATACGGCAGCCGCCCGCTCAGCAGCTGGTATGCGACGACGCCGAGCGAGTACAGGTCGGCGCGGGGGCCGGCCTCCTCTCCCCTCGCCTGCTCGGGCGCCAGGTAGGCGGCCGTGCCCAGCACCGACCCCACCTGGGTGATGCTCGACTGGTCGGTGGCACGGGCGATCCCGAAGTCCGCCAGCTTGACCACGTCAGCCTTCGACACCAGCAGGTTGCCGGGCTTGACGTCGCGATGCACGACCCCGTTGCGGTGTGCGTAATCGAGCCCGCGGCAGGCCTGGGCGACGATCTCGACGGCCTGGGCGACGTCCAGGTGGCCGCGGTCGCGCAGCAGCTCGGCGCACGAGTGGCCGTCGACCCGCTCCATCACGATGAAGTACTGGTTGCTGCCCTGGTCGAGCCCGAAGTCGAACACTTGGACGATGTTGGGGTGCACCAGCCGCGCGGCCGACAGCGCCTCGCGGCGGAACCGCGACACGAACGTCGGGTCGTCGGCCAGGTGCTCAGCCAGCAGCTTCAGCGCCACGTAGCGCTCGAGCCGCTGGTCGAACGCGAGGTGGACGGTGGACATGCCACCGACCCCGAGCCGCCGCTCGACCCGGTAGCGCCCGGCGATCGTGAACGTGGCGCTGCTCATCAGCCGCCACCACCCCCGCTACCGCTACCGCTCCCACCGCCCAGCCCGGCGCCGCCGCTCCCGGGGCCGGTCGTGGTCGTCGTCGTCGGCGTCGTCGGGGTGGTCGTCGTGGTGGTCGTGGTCGGGGTGGTCGGTGTCGTCGTCGGCGTCGTCTTCGTGGTAGTCGTAGGCGTCGTCTTCGTGGTCGTCGTCGTCGGCGTCGGGGTTGTCGCGGGCGTCGTCTTCGGGATCGTGGTCGCGGGCACTGGGCAGTCCTTGGCAGCGAGCCGCTCGATCGCCGCTGCCCCCTGATCGAGGTTGCTGATCAGGCCCGCGTCGACCGAACCGAGTCCGTTGACGGTCACGCGGAAGGTGTCGATCTGGGTGGCCGCCTGCTGGCACTGACGGGCATTCAGCGACTGCGTGATCTGGGCGAGCTGGTGCTTCAGCTCGCCGGCTTGGGAGCGGGATAGGAGCGTGCCGCTGCCGCAGCCAGCCAGACAGGTCACGGACAGGCCGAGGCTGCCGGCACACATTGCCGTTCTCGCGAAGCGCATCGGCTCCCTGACTTTAGCCGGTGGGCGGTTGACAGCTGGTTAGACGCACGACGTGGCCAGGACTGTGACACAGCTCACTGCCCGAACTGCAAGCGCTCGGCCAGCGACTCCGGCAGATGCGCCTGCCGGATCGCCGCGGCCGCCCCCTCGATGTCGTACTCGACCCGGTGGTAGGAGGCCGTCCAGGCGTCCATGTCCAGCTCCAACCATGCCGCCCGCCGGTCGCCGTCGCGCGGCTGCCCGACGCTCCCGGGATTCAGCAGCCATTCGCTGCCGGCGAGATCCAGCTCGTCGCCGTCCTTGCGCGTCTCGCCGGTGGCGCTGGCGCCCGCGGTGCGACTGAACGACAGCGCCACGTGCGAGTGCCCGATCACGCACACCTGCCGCGACTGCGCGTCGAGGCACAGCTCCGCTTGCAGCGGCGACAGCACGTACTCCCACACCGGGTCGCGCGGACTCGCGTGATACAGGCCGACCGGCTCGGACTCGGTCAGCGGCTCCAGCGAGCGCAGGTACTTCATCGTCTCGGGCCGGATCGTTGCCCGTGTCCACTCGGCGGCCAGGCGAGCGCCGGCGGAGAAGTCCTCGAGCGGCAGATCCCCGGTGACGCCGAGGTCGTGGTTGCCTGCCAGCGACACCGCGCAGTGCGCCGCAGCTCGCTGCACGCAGGCGTCCGGGTCCGCCCCGTATCCGACCAGGTCCCCGAGGCACCAGACCTCCTGGCAGAGAGACTCGGCGATCGCCTCGAGCACCGTGTCGAATGCCTGGAGATTGCCGTGGATATCGGAGACGATCGCGACCTGCACCGCAGTACAGTCTCCCCGGTGAAGCCCTCCGGCGGCGTTCAGACCGTGGCCTCGGGAGCTCTGGCGATGGCCACGGCGGAGCTTGCCACGCGCTTGCTGACCCCCCAGGAGTCGCTGCCGGCGTGCGAGCCGGTGCGCCTCAGCGACCACTTCAGCGCCGACGAGATCCGCCGGGCGAGGAGCTACGCACGCCCGCAGATGGCGATCGGGCTGGGCCAGGTTGCGGTCGATGCCGCCGCACTCGTGGTCGTGGCGCTCCGGTTCAGGCGGGCGTCCCGGGATCCGGGGCCAGGCGTGCGTCGCTCACAACGGTGGTGGCGGGC
>JASHQV010000184.1 GCA_030038955.1 Solirubrobacteraceae bacterium | reverse complement strand
AGAGACGCTTGCGCAGCAGCCTGATCGGCGCGCAGCAGATCGGCTTAGCGTTCTCCGCCTCATCAGCAACACCGAACCGCTGGCATTAATCAACGAACGGCGGAATAGTTGCCGCGATCGCACCGATGATTCAGCGGTATCTGGACGGCGACGTGCCTCCGACTCGTAGTTCGCCCGCAAAGCACGGAAGATCGATCCGGCAACGCTTGTCACGACCAGAATGAGCATCCACTGACAGAAAGGACTGACGTGTTCCCACTACCCATTGCAAGTTTCAGCTTCGGAGATGGGCTCCTCACAGTTCTCGAGCTCGCATTCATGTTCCTTTGGATCTGGATCGCAGTCGGCGTCGTGTTCGACATCTTCCGCAGCCATGACCTCTCGAACTGGAGCAAAGCGCTCTGGGTCCTCGTCATCTTCATCTTTCCTCTGCTCGGCGTACTCGGCTACCTGCTCATCCGAGGCCAGGTCATGCACGAGCATCACAACGAGGATCAGCAGCGCCTCCGAGCGTTCCAGGAGTTCCAGCGTGGCGGCTCACAGCGGACCCACGTCGACGATCTCCAAACGCTGGCCGACCTCCATGAACGCGGCCTGCTGACCGACGAACAGTACGAGCAGGCCAAGAGCAAGACGCTGAGCTAGGCCCACCGGGTCCGGGCGCTCTGAGGAGAAGGCCAACTGGCGACCGCCGCTTGCTGCCATCTCGCCACTCCGTCGCAAGCAACGTCACCACCAGCCGCGTGATTCCTTTTGACCGTGCGTCCGTCCCGGGGCACGGCGAGCGCTACGACGACCACGTTCAGGGCCTGCCCCTTCCGAACAGCTGGGGCGGCGCCGATGCGGCGCTCGGCTCGACTGTCCCGTCGTCAGCTCGATGGCGCGATGCGACGTCCAAATCGTCTGGGACTTCCCCACGCGCCCAACATGCGAATCGCTGGCCCTCCGGGCTGGCGACACACTGGTATGTTGCGGCCGCTGAATCATAAGGCGGGAGAAGGAGGCGGCAGTGGCGCAAGAAGTGGAGTTCGGTAGGGGAGGGGAAGGCAAGATCAGGAGCTTCTGGGTGGGCCTCGGTCTCACGCTCCTGACGATCGGGATCTACGGGTACTGCTGGTACTACTTCATGAACGACGAGCTGAAGGACATCGGGATCGCCAAGGAAGACCAGCATCTCGGCCAATCGAGCCCTGCGATGTCAGTCACGGCGTTGGTTGTCGGCGGCTGGGTGATCGTCCCACCGCTGCTATCGGTCTACAACTTTGGCCAGCGCATCAGGCGTGCGCAGCGCTTGACGGGAGTGCCCAAGTCCGAGCAGATCAATCCGACCACGGCGTTCCTCCTCTATTTCCCGGGTGCGATCCTAATCGTGCCGCTGTTCTTCCATTTCTGGTACGTGACAAAACACCAAAACATGGCCCTCCGCGCAGCCGGAGGCCTGCCCTATAGCGGCGACATCACTCAGGCTGCCGCCGAACCCGCTTGACGCAGCTCAAGGCTCCTAACCGGACACCTCGCACGACGGCTGCTTTCGCCTTAGCGCCAGGTCGACGCAGGCGATCCCTTTTGCGACGCGTGATCGCCTGGGTCGGGGCTGCGCCGTATTTCGGCGTGACCCAGCAACGCCTGCCCTGTTCTACGGTCAGGAATGCTTCAGAAACCGCAGGCCGAACGCCGCGAATATCAGGACGATTCCCACGTTTACCATCAGCCGCCCCCAGAAATGGTGCTTGAAGAACAGGATGTCGACAAGGACCACGACGGCCACCAGCGTGAGCACGTAGATCGCGACGGCCGGTCGTCTGCTCATTCTCTTCTTCTACTACTCCTGGCAGACGGCATGGAGCAGCGCGATGCTCGAGGCGTGGTGGGTTCGGTGATGTGTTGCCGCTCACGACTGCCTTTCGTGCAGCCGTGACCAGTCGACACCAGCGTTTTGGCCATATGCCCGCTCCGTTCGCGAGACACCGAGACGAGCCGATCGTCCACCAGGTCGAGCAGCGGTACTGGACTCAAACCACGGAACTGCCGCCGCATTGGAACCAGCTAGCTAGACGTCCTCGAGGTCCGTCTCTCCTTCGGCCGCCAGATCACGTGCCCACATCCGTCTCCGCGGGAATCGGACCTGATACCCCTCATCGAGTTGGTCGTACGGCTCAGCAGGAGATCAACAAACTGGGCGCCGTCAATAAGGCGCAGGTTCGCCCGCTCACGACCAAGTCGCTTGTCTGGGCTGAAGTAGCCGAGTGTCACGGGCAGCCCGGCTTCGCCCGTAGTCGCCAGCCGTCCGAGAAGCTCAGCGACCGCGGGAGCTCCGATGCTCCTTTCAGTGCTCTTAACTTGAGCCTTGATTAGCGGCAGCTCGAGCCCAAGGACGCCACGACGCGCATAGATGTCGACTCCGTAATCCTTGCCAGGCGGTGTCACCGTCGCCAGGCGGTGACACCGTCGTGCTATAGGCGAGCAACTCCACGACATGCGCGGTTAGTCTGGCGAAGCCATCGCCCTTGAAGTACGTGGCTAACCGTCGGGTCAAGAAGTCGCGCGTCGCCTGGTCAATGGCCGTGGCGTCCAGTTGGTTGGCTGTGTCATCCCACTGCGGACCCCCACGTGAGTCTGCAGGTGCTGGCCGCGCCGGGAACTTGCCGCCAAGAGCCTCGAGCCAGACTTCTGCGTGGCGTCTGATCCGGAACCATGTCAAGAACGCGCCCAGCTCGAAAAGTGGACGGGGCGGAAAATCTGCGGGAACCAGGCCGATCGCCTCGGCGACATACCATGCAGCGGTGGCTTACGACGCGCTGGCGGAGAGCGTTGCTCTGATCGAGTCGCGATACCTGGAGCCCGTCCGCTTGAGCCGCAGACGTCGCTTCGCGGCGATGGCGGTCGATGTCGCCGGCGATATCGCGGCGACGATGTTTGCCCGTCGGGGCGTCGGCTGCTTCTGGCAAGAGACGCACGTGCTTGTTCTTCGAGACGGGCAGTGGGCGTTGCTTGGAGGCGGAGGCGGTACCGCGGATCAGGACCTGCTGGCCGACCGGCCCGCAATGCTGCCGGACTATCTGCGGCTGGCGCGTGACGCGACCAACGGCGGCGACCCCCGGGTGATCGTCGTCAAGGGCAGCGGTGGCGTACTCGATGACGGTGACCAAGCTGACGCACGGCCAGGCAGTGGGCGATGGATCAGCTATGCCGATGTGTGGGTGAACGCGCAGGTCACGTCCGTTCATTTCTGCGACAGGTCACTTCGCGTGCCCTGGCACGGCCACGTCGTGCTGGTCTGGTCGGGAGGTCCACCATCGCGAGTGGTCGCTCACGATGCGAGTGGCCAGGTGCTGGGAGAGGTTCATGTTTCATCGAGGCGTTGAGGTGCCTCACGATCCGCCAGGTTCCAGTAGACCAGCTCCCCCGTAGCACTGGTTCCGCCGATCCCGGTTCGTGGTGCCGACCCTCTGCTGGTCGCCCCTGGTGTTGGCGCGGACGGCGGACCGTGCCGACGATCGCTTTCGCACCTGAGAGCTCATAGGATTCCGCGACTGCATGGCGAGAGGCTGACCTGAAATACGCCGCCGATTCCGGTCCTCGGGGTCCCGGCGCCAGCCGCCCGGAACGCTGTCGCGATATTGGTGCTGTCTGACCCGTCTTAGACACTTCTGGGATGGCTCTGGACTTCGTTGGCTATCTCATCACCCCTGGAATCGACAAGGAGGGGAACCGGAATCATGTGAAACAGCCCCGACCGCTCAGGAACATAAACATCGCGATGGTTATGCCCCCGGCGGTCAGAACTGCTGTCATGAAGGAAGCGCGCAGCAGGACCGCGAGCGATCTAGTCAGCGTGGCGCACACGGAGGTGACTGCTGTCGCTCCACCTACGAGCACGAGATACGCCCTCGTGTAGTCAAAGGAAGACCCGAACTGCGGGAATCTGGGCGAGACGCCGCAGCCACTACCTAGATCACGAATCATCCAGTCATAACACCCTGCTGCCGCGATCACGGCGAGACCGAGCGAAGTGATCAGGGCATGGCGGCCACACCACGCGCCGGCTCGATGGATCGCACTCTCCATTTCCAGATGATCGACACGCTCCTGGTGTTTCATTACGGCTGTCCCAAGCCCTGCGGGGCGCTCCGCCTCCGTCCAGACGATTCCAGGCATACCTGAGGCCTTGCGCCGCGTCCGTTGTCGCCTGCTGCGGATGATTGGACGGCGCGAACTGGCTCCGGTTCGGAGCGGGCGCTGAGGTTCTCATCCGTCCATGCACAGCTTCCGGCACACCGTGGCTAGCCGGGCGCTGCTCGCCGGTGAGAGCATCGACGAGATCGCCTGCCTGCTCGGTCATCTCTTGGCGGGGCGGATAGATGCCGTCGACGCTCAGCCACCAGAGCGCGTGCTGTGGCCCGGGTGCTCGAGCGAGCAGAACACGCGCTCACATCGTTCGCCATGGCTGGCATCTGCGGCGTGCAGCATCACGCCGTCGCTGACCGCCACAGCGTGCACCTTCTGCTTGGCGGCATAGCAGCAAGCCTGATCCAGCGCCTCCTGCACGGCGTGCCGGTTCCATGCCAGCGTGC
>JASHQV010000183.1 GCA_030038955.1 Solirubrobacteraceae bacterium | reverse complement strand
GGCCGTCACGGGATTGGCCGAGCAGCGCCTGATGGCGATGGTCGAGCCGTTCATGGCCGGCCGCAGAGACGGTGTGCTGCGCAACGATCTGAGCACCGAGGCGGTGATCAGGTCGGTCGGGATCGCCGCGGCGCTCGGTAGCACCTCGGCCTATACGTGGCTGAAGATCCCGGTGGTCGCCGACATGGAGCGGGTCGTGAGCGCGACGACGCTGCCGTGCCTGCTGCTCGGCGGAGAGGTGTCCGCCGATCAGGACACGGCGTTCAACGCGTGGCAGCAGGCGCTGGCCGTGCCCGGTGTGTTCGGCTTCGTGGTCGGCCGCTCGCTGCTGTTCCCGCCCGACGACAACGTCGCCGCCGCCGTCGACCGCGCGGCCCAGCTCCTGCAGGGAGCCTCCCGGGTCGCTGCCTGAGCGCCGCGCGCACTACCCGATCGAGTGGGCAAAACTCGCTCATCGGGGATCGCCGCGACGCCGCCCGCCAGCAATCGTTCTGGGCGTGCGCGGCCCGAGCCCGTATCCGGTTCGCTATGAGGTGCTTCCGTTCGGCTCAGCCGAGGACCAGGCCGCGGCCGTCCCCTCCGCCCTGACGCTGACGGTCACCTGCTCGCCCAAGCACGGCAACGACCACACGGTTGCGTTCGCCGCGCGGTTGCGGGCGCTGGGGCATGCGGTGATCGTCCACCTCGCCGCGAGGATGGTGCGCGGTCCCGAGCACCTCGACGCGCTGCTCGAGCGGATGGCTGCGGCGGACCTCCACGACGTGTTCCTCGTCGGCGGCGACCGGCCCGATCCGCTGGGGCCGTACGCGTGTGCGTACGCGCTGCTGGAGCCGCTCCGCTCGCATCGTCTCGCACCGCGCACGATCGGCGTGCCCGCCTATCCAGAGGGTCACCCGCTGATCGCCGACAACGTGCTCGCAGACGACCTGCGGCGCAAGGCGCCGGCGGCCGACTACATGACCACGCAGCTGTGCTTCGACGCCAAGGCGCTGCACGGCTGGCTCCGCGCGATGCGTGCCGACGGACTGACGCTGCCCGCCTACGTCGGGCTCCCAGGACACGTCGATCGCCGCCGGCTGTTAGAGATCTCGCTGAAGGTCGGCGTCGGCACCTCGATCTCCTACCTGCGCAAGCACCATCGCGCGGGGAGGCTCGCCAGTCGCCACGTCAGCGCCGTCTCCGACGGGATGCTGGACGCCGTCGCGCCGCTGATCGGCGGCGAGCTGGAGATCGCGGGCCTGCACATGTACACGTTCAACCAGCTGACCGAGACGGTGCGCGCCGTCGAGGCGGTCGTGGAGCCGGCGGCGTGAGCAGCGCGGCTGCTCACGCCGCCGCCCACCCGCTCGCGGCGTCGACCCCGGCCTGGGACTGGTTCTGGTGCGAGCTCGACGGCCTGCAGGCGCGGTGGAACCCGCTGCTGCACCCGTTCTACGCGCGCTGGACGGCGGGCGAGCTGGAGCGCTCGGAGCTGGCCGCGTTCGCCGAGGAGTACGACCACCTCGTGGTCGCGCTGGCGGCCGTCGCCGCCCACGCCGCCGTCAAGGCCGCCGAGCCGCTGTCCGACCTGCTGCGCTACCACGCCGCGGAGGAACGCGAGCACGTGCTCCTCTGGACCGGCTTCTCGAAGGCCGCCGGATGGTCGCTGCAGTCCGCCTGGCACTACGCCTGCGACCCGTGCACGACGACGATCGCGTGCGCGCGGACGTGGGCGGGATCGCCGCAGCGCCCGCTGGCGCTCGATCTGGTGACGGTGTACGCCGCCACCTCGATGCAGGCGGAGGTGGTCCGCGCCAGCTTGCCGTCGCTGCTCGGCCGGTACGGCTTCGGGTGCGGCGTCGACACCGAGTACCAGCGGCGGCACGCGCACGTCGACCGGCGCCACGCGGGGCTCGCCAGCTGGGCGCTCGCGCGCGGGCTGGCGGCCGAGGACCCGCCCGCGCTGCTGGCACAGGCCGAGGCCGTCCTCCGCAGCCACTGGCAGCTGCTCGACGAGCTGCAGGCGGCGGGCGGATCGTCCGCCGACCAGTGGCCTGGTGGCCCGCAAGCCACCAGGCCTGACGGCAACGCGGGTTGACCGGCTGGGCGCTCCGACGCGCCTCTCAGCCGCGCTTCGTGATCACCTTGCCGGCGGGGGTGATCACGTACCAGGCGCCACCGTTGACGTCGAGTGCCTGGCCGCTCGCCTCGCCGGCGGAGCTGTCGAGGATGTACGCATACAGCGGCCAGCCGGCGTACGTCACGACGCGGCCGCCGGACGGGTCCGGGTCGCTGCCCAGCAGCGACTGGCTGACGTCGGTGCCGGCGGCCGCCTTGGCGCCGTGCAGGATCAACGGCGGCCAGTTGCCCGCGCACGCGCCGGTACAGGTGACGCGGGCGTGCTTGTCGGGCGCGAACACGTACAGCACGTGACCTTGCGCGTCGACGAGGATCTGCCCGAACGGCTTGACTGTTGCCGCCTTGACGGTGACGGCGGACGTCGAGCTGCTCGTGGCGCTGCTGGAGGAAGTCGATGATCGCGTCGCCGGCTTGCTGCTGCCGCCGCAGGCGGCGAGCGCGAGCGCGAGCGTCGGAACGAGCAATATCGCGGACAGCCTCTGCATGTGTGGATCCTTCCTCGGGGTGGTGGAGGTCGCGGTAAGGGGCCGCGGTCAGCCGGGCTGGCGGCGCTGGCCCAGCGTCAGCCGAAGGTACCGGGAGGTCGCCTCGGCCCGGTTCGACGCGTGCAGCTTGCGCAGGATGTTCTTCACGTGGAACTTGACGGTGCCCTCGGACACGACCAGCTCCTTGGCGATGCCGGCATTCGTGTGGCCGGCGACGACCAGCGCGAGCACATCGAGCTCGCGGCGCGTGAGCAGGTCCCGGAGGCCGGCGGTCGCGTCGACCGCCGCCGGGAGCGCCGACGCAGGCGGCTGCGCGCCGGCGATCTCGTCCAGTGAGATCGCCCGCTCGCCGAGCTCGCTGCTACGCGCGTCGGCCCAGCCTGCGACGTCACGCAGCTCGTTCAGCTGCACGCGCAGCCGGTGACGCAGCACCGCCCGTTCGTAGACCAGCGCAAAGCACACCGCGAAGCTGGCCAGCGCGGCCGCGTCGGCGTCGGTCAGCTCGCGACCACTCGGCTGGCGATCGGCGTGCAGGAAGCCGATCACGCGGCCGTCGAGGATCACCGGCGCGATCGCGCAGTCGGTCCAGCCGAGCAACTCGCTGAACGCGCCTCGCGGCGCCGGCTGCCCGCGCGTGTGCCTGACGAGCTGGGCCCGGCGCCGGCGCATGATCTCGCCCTCGACCAGCGGGTAGCCGAGTGCGACCGGCTGCTGCTGCAGCAGCTCCAGCAGCTCCCGTGCCGCGGCGGGCTCGGGCAGGTGCAGCGCCGCCGCCGCCAGCGTCCCGTCGCCGACGCTGCTCAGCAGCACGCGGTCGAAGTCGAGCGCGGCCGCCGCGATCGACGGGCTCTTGAGACGCAGCTCGCTCGGCGGCCCAAGCTCGGCCAGCCGCGACAGCACCGCGGCGAGGTCCGGCTTCGCGGGACTCTGCGGCGCGCTCGGGCGAGGCTTCGAATGCATCTGCGAGGGGCTCACAGCCCCGGACCGGGCCGACCGCCTCGCTGCTGCCCGCCTGGCTGCTGCCCGCCTGACTGCTGCCCGCCTGGCTGCTGCCCGCCTGGCTGCTGCCCGCCGCGCGGGCTGTGGCGCAACTCCAGCAGGTAGGTGACGAGCACCAGCTGCTCGCCGATCGACAGCGTATGGGCGTCGGTCAGCTGCTCGATCTGCTCGATGTGCTCGCGCTGCTCCTCGAACTCCCGCGGCAGGTTCTGCAGCTCCCAGTCGATCACCTCGGCGACCAGCTCGGCGCTCGACACCAGCTCGACCGTGCGCTCCCGCGATAGCAGCGAGGTGACGATCAGCAGCGCGCTGCCCTCGGGCGCCAGCGCCAGCTGCAGCTTCTTGATCACCTGGTCGACGAGGCTGCGACCCCAGTAGTCGGTGGGGCTGTGCGAGACCCGCTGCGACAGTGGGTCCACCGGCACCTGCGGCAGGTTGGCGACGACGAGCTCGTAGCGCTCCTCCGGCAGCCACGGATAGACGTCGGCGACCTCGGTCGTGACGCGCTCGGCGACACCGTTGCGGAAGGCGTTGTCGAGCGTGTTCGCGATCGCCTGGTCGCTGCGGTCGATCGCGTGCACGTGGCTGGCGCCGTTGAGTGCGAGCTGCACGGTCTGGAGGCCGACGCCGCTGCCGATGTCGAGGCAGCGCTGGTGGGCGCCGATCCCGTGCTCGAACAGGTGGCGCCACAGCAAGTAGCTGCCGGGTGCGGCCACGGGCACCTCCGGGTGCCGCGCCAGCTTCGGGAAAGCCGGCGGGAACAGCGACCGTCCACGGCGATCGGACCAGGCGGGCGCCGCTCGTGGCGACATCGCGGCGCGCTCCGACGCACTCGTGGTGGACTGGCTGCGGCGCTCGCGGCCGGGACGGGTGGCGGCCAGAGCCGTGCGGGCGGCGGCGATGTGCTCGGGGCGGGTACCGCAGCAGCCGCCGATGATCTGGGCACCCTCGGCGCGCCAGTGCAGCGCCAGCTCGGCGTACTCGTCGCCGCCGATCTCCGACTCGAACCGCCAGCCGGCGCTGGTGTGGTAACCGAGGTTGGGGTAGACGCCCAGCGGCATGTCGGTGAAGTCGCGCAGATGCGAGACCATCCCGTCCACGTGGTCGGGCGGGATGCAGTTGACCAGTAGCGCCGACACGCCCATCTCCTCGAACCGCCGGGCCGCCCGCCCGAAGGCGTCATTGTCGGGCCCGCCCCAGTGCTGCCCATAGACGCCGCAGAGGCCGTGCGGGCAGCGGCGGAACGCGAGCCACACGGGGATCGACGTGGCGAGCAGCGCCTCGACGACCGCGAACAGCGAGCTGCGCACGACCGACAGCGTCTCCAGCAGCAGCAGGTCGGGCTTCTGCGAGGCGAGCACTCGCTCCAGCAACGCGATCGTCTCGGGCCCGTCAGGCCCGTCGATGTCGCCGTTGAGCGAGAACGCGACCGCGCACTCGTCGCCGCGTCCGGCGGCGTCGATCGTCTCCCGCGCGACCTGCACTCCACGACGTGCCACCTCCATCCAGTGCAGCGGACGCTCACCCGCAGGCTGGATGTAGCCGCCTGCGCCGATCACGGTCGGCAGCGCCCAGGTGTTGGTCGTCAGCAGGTCGACGCCGGCGTCGACGTAGCTGCGGTGCACGTCACGGACCGCGTCGAGGTCCGAGGCCAGCGCCTCAATCCCCCACAGCCGCTCGTAGTCCTGGCCGTGCTGGGGCGACAGCTCGGTGGCGATGCCGCCGTCGAGCACGACGCAGCGCTGCTCAACCAGGGCGGTCTGCAGACGCTCGTAGCCGCTGTCGCTGCGGGCAGCTAGATCTTGCTTCTCCACCAACGCTCCACGTTCTCAAGGACAGGATATGTCGGCGGTTCAGGACCTGTGGATGCAAGCGTCGCGATAGCGCGCCTTGGATCCGCAGCTGATGTCGCGACAGTCCCCGGCGAGCGCGGCTTTCGCGGTCGGCCGACGATCATCGCCTGGGAGCCGTTGAGCGTCGCGGCCGGGCTGCCGGGAGCTGACGCGAGGGTCGCCCACCACACGGGACCGGGGGCTGCAGTGGAACAACCCTCGCGCGCAGTAATTTACCTCTCGTCCGGGGTTCAATCGCGTCCGCCGCGAAAAACCATGCCGCATGTCAGCTGGCTTACCTCCGGGCGAGGACGTGGTGCCTGTCGCCTACGCCTCCGCCTCGCGCCTTCCCGACTGCCTCGCAGGCTCAGCCGCCTGAGGCGCTCCCAGCAGCATGAACCCGAGCACGCACGTCAGCAGCAGCACGAGCGCCCCCGCCGTCTCCACGTACAGACCGAGCTCGGGGCGGTTGACCGCCAGCACGTAGTGACCCTGGAACGTCTTCAGCCCCTGGGCGTGCGCGCCCGGCAGATCGTGCAGCAGCGTGATCAGCAGCGACGCCAGCCCGAGCAGGCCGATCGCGAGCAGCGCCGGACGGCTCAGCACCCGCCACACCCCGTAGGCGAGCAGCGCCGCCAGCAGCGCCACCGGCAGCAGCGCATACCCGTGGTTCGCGCCGACCGTGGCCGTGTCGACGACCACGTGCCGGGCCTGGATGTGGGTCCCGTACAGCTTCAGGAACTGCGACACCGCGAGCAGCACGGCACCGGCCACGCCGCCGGCGAACAGCGACCGCGCGAGCCCGCGCTCAGCAGCCATCGACACGCCTCCACCACCCTCCGGAACGCCAACGTCCCTCTGCTATATTCGGTGTCGGCTCGGGCGCTCCGCTGTGCTTGCGCGTGGGCACCGGCCACACCTGACCAATGGAGACCCTGAGCGACTGAGCGATCCGCCCGTGACGACATCCGCGTCGTGATGGGGCCCCGAGGGGCCCTTTTTCACGCCCGCAACCTCTAGGCCCGCAACCGCCCCCGGACGCGCGTGCACGATCGCAACGTCCGTACTGGCTGCGGCGTCCGTACCGGTCCCGGCGTCCGCACCCGCCGCCGCGGCCACACGGGTCCAAGGACAACCGCTCAATCACAGGTTTCGCCGAACGC
Source organism: Solirubrobacteraceae bacterium (assembly GCA_030038955.1). Classification (GTDB taxonomy): domain Bacteria; phylum Actinomycetota; class Thermoleophilia; order Solirubrobacterales; family Solirubrobacteraceae; genus Palsa-465. The sequence continues at coordinate 3,859 of JASHQV010000183.1, read as the reverse complement.
CAACTGGACATGCCTCGCACCTTCAGCCTCGAGAAGACACGAAACATAGGGATCATGGCGCACATCGACGCCGGTAAGACGACGACGACCGAGCGCATCCTCTATTACACGGGGCGCACCTACAAGATGGGCGAGGTCCACGAGGGCGCCGCCGTGATGGACTGGATGGAGCAGGAGCAGGAGCGCGGCATCACGATCACCTCGGCGGCCACCACGGCGACCTGGAAGGACCACCGGATCAACATCATCGACACGCCCGGCCACGTCGACTTCACGGTCGAGGTCGAGCGCTCGCTCCGCGTCCTCGACGGGGCGATCGCCCTGTTCGACTCGGTCGCCGGGGTCGAGCCGCAGTCCGAGACCGTGTGGCGGCAGGCCGATAAGTACCACGTCCCGCGGATCGCCTACATCAACAAGATGGACCGGATCGGGGCGGACTTCGAGCACGGCGTGCAGACGATGGTCGACCGGCTCGGCGCCAATCCGGTGCCGATCCAGCTGCCGATCGGGATCGAGGCTCGCTTCCGCGGGATCGTCGACCTGGTCGAGAACCACGCGGTCGTGTACACGGACGAGCTCGGCAAGGAGCAGGACATCGTCGCGATCCCGGCCGAGCTGGCGGGCGCCGCCGCGCTCGCCCGCGAGCACCTGCTCGAGGAGCTCTCCAAGTACGACGACGAGCTGCTGGAGATGATCCTGGAAGAGCAGGAGATCCCGGCGGCACGGATCAAGCGGGCGCTGCGCAAGGCGACTCTGGAGATCAAGCTGACCCCCGTGCTGTGCGGCTCGAGCTTCAAGAACAAGGGCGTCCAGCCGCTGCTGGATGCCGTCATCGACTACCTTCCGAGCCCGCTTGACATCCCGGCCGTGCAGGGGATGGAGCCGGTCAAGGGCGAGGGCGATCAGCCGGCCGAGCGCCACCCGTCCGACGACGAGCCGTTCAGCGCGCTCGCGTTCAAGATCGTCGCCGACCCGTACGTCGGCAAGCTCACCTACTTCCGCGTGTACTCGGGCACGCTCGCGGCCGGCACGCGCGTGCTCAACGTCACCTCGGGCCGCACCGAGCGGATCGGTCGCATCTTGATGATGCACGCCAACGAGCGCGAGGAGGTGGAGCAGGTGTACGCCGGCGACATCGCCGCGGCCGTCGGCATCAAGCAGGTGGCGACCGGCGACACGCTGGCTGCCCCCGACAAGCCGATCCGCCTGGAGACGATCGAGTTCCCGGAGCCCGTGATCAAGGTGGCGATCGAGCCGAAGACGAAGGCCGACCAGGAGAAGATGTCGATCGCGCTCGGGCGCCTGGCCGAGGAGGACCCGACCTTCCAGGTCCGCACCAACGAGGAGACCGGCCAGACCGAGATCTCCGGGATGGGCGAGCTGCACCTGGAGGTACTGGTCGACCGGATGCTGCGTGAGTTCAAGGTCGGCGCGAACGTCGGCCGTCCACAGGTCTCATACCGCGAGACGATCCGCGGCACCGCCGAGCGGGTCGAGGGCCGGTTCGTGCGCCAGACCGGCGGCGCCGGCCAGTACGGGATCGTCTACATCAACATCGCGCCGGCGCCGGGCGAGGGCTTCGACTTCGTCAACCGGGTCAAGGGCGGCGCGATCCCGACCGAGTTCATCCCGGCCGTCGAGAAGGGCGTGGAGGAGGCGATGGAGAACGGCCCCCGCGCCGGCTACCCGATGGTCGACGTCCGCGTCAGCCTGGTCGACGGCAAGTACCACGAGACCGACTCGAGCGACATCGCCTTCAAGGTGGCCGGCTCGCTCGCCCTGAGAGAGGCGGCCCGGCGCGCCAAGCCGGTCCTGTTGGAGCCGGTGTTCGCCGTCGAGGTGGTCACGCCCGAGGAGTTCATGGGCGACGTGATCGGCGACCTCCAGCGCCGCCGCGGCCAGGTCAGCGGGATGGAGCAGCGGGGCAACGCTCAGGTGATCTCCGCCCACGTGCCGCTGGCGGAGATGTTCGGGTACGCCACCGACCTGCGCTCGACCACCCAGGGCCGCGCGACCTACACGATGCAGTTCGAGCGGTACGACGAGGTCCCGCCTAACATCGCCGAGGGGATCGGCGGCGACCAGCAGGCGGCATGAGCGCATGACCGGCCGGCGGCACGACGTATGTCAGCACCGGCGGACGGAAGCTTGTATCTTCATTTGGTTCGCCCTCGAAAAGGGCGAAGAAACCTGAAAGCAGAAGGAGCATCAGAAAGTGGCGAAGGCCAAATTCGAGCGTGATAAACCGCATGTGAACGTCGGCACCATCGGTCACATCGACCATGGCAAGACGACGCTGACCGCCGCGATCACCAAGGTGCTCCACGAGAAGTACGGCGAGGGCACCGAGGTACGGTCGTACGAGTCGATCGACAACGCTCCCGAGGAGAAGGCGCGGGGGATCACGATCGCGACCTCCCACGTCGAGTACCAGAGCGCCAAGCGGCACTACGCCCATGTCGACTGTCCCGGGCACGCCGACTACGTCAAGAACATGATCACGGGCGCGGCGCAGATGGACGGCGCGATCCTGGTCGTGTCGGCCGCCGACGGCGCGATGCCGCAGACGCGCGAGCACCTGCTGCTCGCCCGCCAGGTCGGCGTCCCCTACATCATCGTGTTCCTCAACAAGGCGGACATGGTCGACGACCCCGAGCTGCTCGAGCTCGTCGAGGTCGAGATCCGCGACCTCCTCTCCGAGTACGACTTCCCCGGCGACGACATCCCGTTCATCACCGGCTCGGCGCTGAAGGCGCTCGAGGGCGACAAGGAGCAGGAGCAGAAGGTGCTCGAGCTGGTCGACGTGCTCGACACCTACATCCCCGAGCCGATCCGTGACCTCGACAAGCCGTTCCTGATGCCGGTGGAGGACGTGTTCTCGATCACCGGCCGCGGCACCGTCGGCACCGGTCGCGTCGAGCAGGGCGTGATCAAGACCGGCGAGACGGTCGAGATCGTTGGCATCCGTCCAACCAGCTCGACCGTCGTGACCGGCGTCGAGATGTTCAAGAAGATCCTCGACGAGGGTCGCGCCGGCGACAACATCGGTTGCCTGCTGCGCGGCATCAAGCGCAACGAGATCGAGCGCGGCCAGGTGCTGTGCAAGCCCGGCTCGATCACGCCGCACACGAAGTTCAAAGGCGAGGTGTACGTCCTCAAGAAGGAGGAGGGCGGTCGCCACACGCCGTTCTTCAGCGGCTACAGGCCACAGTTCTACTTCCGCACGACCGACGTCACCGGCGTCGCCAACCTGCCCGAGGGCACGGAGATGGTGATGCCCGGCGACAACGTCCAGATGGAGATCGAGCTGATCCAGCCGATCGCGATGGACCAGGGTCTGCGGTTCGCGATCCGCGAGGGCGGCCACACGGTCGGCTCTGGGGTCGTCACCGAGATCATCCAGTAGTTTGGGGCGGGCGGCCCACCAGGCCGCCCGCCCTTTGTTTTTCAGCAGATACGACGAGCGAGGGCGGCACCGGAGGCCCCGGTCCCGCCCTGTGCACTGAGAAGAGAGCAAAGAGAGCTTCAGCCCTCGTGGCAACAATCGCCCAGAACAAGATCAGGATTCGCCTGAAATCCTACGACCATACGGCGATCGAGGCGGCGGCCAAGGAGATCGTCGAGACCGCCACGCGCACCGGCGCGCGCGTCTCCGGGCCGGTGCCGCTACCGACCGAGAAGAACGTGTACTGCGTGATCCGCTCGCCGTTCAAGGACAAGGACTCGCGCGAGCACTTCGAGATCCGCACGCACAAGCGCCTGATCGACATCCACCAGCCCACCCCCAAGACCGTCGACTCGCTGCAGCGCCTGGACCACCTCCCGGCCGGCGTCGACATCGAGATCCGGCTCGCCTCCT
>JASHQV010000182.1 GCA_030038955.1 Solirubrobacteraceae bacterium | reverse complement strand
GAGTCCGAGCGCCGACGCACTGGCCGGCGCGGGCATCGCCGGCTGCCCGGAGCGGGAGCCACTCGCACCGCTCGAGGACAGCTGCCGACCGGTGGCGGCCCGGGCGCTGCCGAGCGTGTGGCCGGGAGCGAGCGCATACACGAGACCGGCGAATCCAGCCGACAGCCCGGCGGCCGCGACGATCACCCAGCGCCGCGCGGCGACGACCCGCGCCAGCGCGGCGTCACGCCGACGCACGGCCCGCTGGCGCTCGGCATTCGCGGTTGAGCGATCCTGGAGCTCGGTTCGTTGCGTTGGTGGTACAGCGGCCATTGGACGAATCATCGAGACCTCATCAGACGTCGCTAAGAGGAGGGTGAGAATTTCGCCCGGTCTACAGTGCGAGAGAGTGACCGGCCGGCAGACGGGAACACCCGACGAACGTGGACGGCCGTCAGTTTGTGGCCTCTCAGGGTCCGTAGGAGAGTTAGCTGTGAGATTTGCGGAGTGGCTGAGCGTGGCTGGCGCGAGGCCGTGACACAAGACTTACTGGTGGTACGGCGGTGTCACGGCCTCGCGCCTGGCGCGCCCAGACGCCGCCAAAACCGTGAACTGATCCTTCTACGGCGCCCCAGGGCAACTCGATCAAGGAGCGCGATCATGCGGGCTGTCCCGTCCCTGCTTGCGCGGGCCGTGTTGGCCACGCTGGTCGGGCTGGCAGCGCTCAGCGCCGCGACTGCCACGGCGCGGGCGGCCACCAGCTTTCCGGTGCGTGTCACCGAGACCGCGATCTCCCAGCCGATCCGGGCAGGCTTCGTGGGCCTCGCGATCGAGTACAACGAGGTCCCGGAGCTCGCGGGCGCGAGCGCCAGCTCGGTCAACCCGGTGTTCGTGCAACTGCTGCAGAACCTCGATCCGGGCGGTCACGCGCTCCTGCGGATCGGCGGCCAGAGCACGGACCGCAGCTGGTGGCCGGTGGCGGGTATGACGCGCCCGCTCGGCATCACCTATGAGCTGACGCCGAGCTGGGCCAGCGACGCCCGGGCGCTGGCTCAGGCGACGGGCGCACAGCTGATGCTGGGGATCGAGCTGGAGGCAGACAGCCGACGGATCGCCCAGGTGGAGTCGCGCGAGCTCGTCAAGCGGATCGGCCGGCGTCACATCGCCGCGCTCGAGATCGGCAACGAGCCCGAGCTGTATCGCTCGATCCCTTGGTACAAGCAGCTGGGCGGGCAGTCGCTCGCATGGAGCAGCACCGAGGGCGTCCCGGTGTTCAACCGTCCGCCGTCGTACGGACCGAACGCGTTCGTCTCCCAGTTCAAGTCGATCGTCGGGGTGCTGCCGGCTGTGCCGGTCGCCGGACCGGCGGGCGGCGGGCCGTCGTGGCTGAAGGCGTTCGCACCGCTGATCAGGCGCGCCTCGCGCGTGAGCATCGTGACGACGCACGCCTACGCGCTCGTTGCGTGCACGAGCGCTCCGAGCTCGCCGATCTACCCCTCGGTCCCCAACCTGCTGAGCGAGTGGGCGTCGCGTCACCTCGCCGACGGGCTCTCCCCGTACGTGGCCCTGGCGCACGAGGCCGGCGCGAGCTTCAGGATCGATGAGCTGGGATCGGTGGCGTGCAACGGCCGCCCGGGCGTGAGCAACACGTTCGCCTCCGCGCTGTGGCTGCTCGACACCCTGTTCGACTTCGCCGCCAACGATGTCGACGGCGTCAACATCCACACCTATCCCGGCATCTCGAACAACCTGTTCGACTTCAGCCTCGTGAACGGACGCCGGACGGCCGACGTGCATCCGCTCTACTACGGTGCCCTGATGTTCGCGCAGGCAGCTCCGTCGGGCTCGAAGCTGCTGAAGCTCGACGCCGGCAGCCAGAGCAAGGTGCGAGTCTGGGCGACGCGCGCGAGCGACGGGCAGGTGCGCGTGCTGCTGCTCAACGACAGCACGTCCACAAGCGTGCAAGCACGCGTCAACAGCCCGGAGGCCACCGGGCCGGCGCGCGTCGAGCGCCTGCAGGCATCCAGCGCTTACGCGACCAGCGGCGTCGAGCTGGGCGGACAGAGCTTCGGCACCGCCACCTCCACGGGGCTGCTGCCCACTCCCAGGTTGCAGGCCGTCACGCCGCGCAAGCGGGTCTACACGGTGACGCTGCCCGCCGCCAGCGCCGTGCTGCTGACGCTCCCCACCCCCAGAGCTGCGCCGGGGCACATCCGTCTGCCGCTGATCGCCTCGGGTCTGGTGATGCTGCTGCTCGCCGGGACCAGTCGATGGCCGAGGTGGCCGCATCGGAAGCGCACGGCCAACCGCATGAAATCGGCCCGTACGGCTAGGCAAGAGTACTGAGTGGTTGCGACTGGTTGCATAGAGGGGAGAACGCCGATGATCGGTTTTTTGTCTGCTAGCTCCATACAAGTGGATGATCGCGGGTATGCTTTCCGTTGAACCAAATATGGGGGCGATGGGCGTTTCATCGGAAATCCATCGTTGAAGCGGGATTTTTGAGGGGTTGACGTCAGGGATGACTGAGGAAGGCTCGACCATACGCGAAGGCGCCGCGGGGCCGGCGTCCGGATCGGCTGCGGAGTTCCCGGTGGACGCCGGGCTCGAGCGCGAGCGACCACTTCTGAGCAGCGGGGCCGAACCTCGCCCACCGCGTCACTCGGGGCCGGTTGCTGCCCATCTGCTGCTGGTGGAGCGCAACCGGGACTCGGCAGCGCTGATCGGCGAGATGTTGCACACCGCCTGGTCGGGGGCGATCACGCTCACGCACGCCGAGCGGATCGACGACGTCAGCCAGCACCTGCTGGCTGGCCCCGTCACCGCCGTGCTGCTGGGAGATGACGCGGATGCCGCCGCGCTCGAGCGGGTGCGCAGCCTGGCGCCCGCCGTGCCCGTGCTCGTGCTCGCGCGCACGTACTCGGATGACGCGGCGCTGCGTGCGCTACGCGGCGGCGCCCAGGACTACCTCTCACGAGGCGATCTCACGCCAGAGGAGCTTCGGCGGCGCCTGCTGCATGCGCTCGAGCGCAAGCGCGCCGAGCTCCAGCTGGCCCACCGTGCGCTCCAGGATCCGCTCACCGGGCTGCCGAACCGCACGCTGTTCATGGACCGCCTCAGCGTCGCCCTGGACAGGCTGCGGCGCAGCGGCCTGATGATCGCGGTGCTGTTCCTCGACGTCGACGACTTCAAGCCGATCAACGACTCGCTCGGCCACCAGGTCGGCGATCAGGTGCTGACGACGCTGGCGACGCGCCTGCGTTCGGTGCTGCGCCCGATGGACACGGTCGCGCGATTCGGGGGCGACGAGTTCGTGTTCGTGTTCGAAGGGTTGGCCGGCGCCGAGGAGGCGGTGGCGATCGCAGAGCGCGTGCGGGAAGTGGCGAACCTGCCGATCACGCTGGAGGGACGCAGCGAGTCGCTTGCCGTCAGCATCGGCGTGGCGACTGCGACCGACCCGGGCCTGTCGGCCGAGGAGCTGATCAACCAGGCCGACGGCGCCATGTACCATGCGAAGGCCCGCGGCGGTGGCGGCGCGACGGTGGCGGACCGGCCGCAGGGTGATTCGGCCACGGGCACGGATCCTGCTCGCCCGAACCCCGGGCCCGAGGGCGCGGCGCTGGCCGATGAGCTGCGCCGAGCCGTGGAGCGCGGGCAACTGCGCGTCGTCTACCAGCCTCTGTTCAAGTTCGAGAGCGGCCGTCAGGTGACGGGGTTCGAGGCGTTCGTGCGCTGGGAGCATCCCGACCGCGGTCTGATCGCCCCGACCGAGTTCCTGCCGCTGGCGGAGCAGCTGGGGCTGCTGCCGGCAATCGATCGGTTCGTCCTCGGCCAGGCGCTGGCGCTGCTCGGTCGGCTGCTGCCGGCCCGGGGCGAGCTGACCGTCTCCGTGAACCTCGCCCAGGACCAGCTGGGCGAGGTGGAGCTGGCGGACGCGGTGGCTGCCGTCGACGCCGCCGGGATCGAGCCGGACCGGC
>JASHQV010000181.1 GCA_030038955.1 Solirubrobacteraceae bacterium | reverse complement strand
CCGCGAAGCGGGCTCGACCGCCGCCCAGGAGCTGGCGTTCACGCTCAAGGATGGCCTCACCTACGTGGAGCAGGCGGTTGCGCGCGGGCTTGACGTCGACCTCTTTGCGCCGCAGCTGAGCTTCTTCTTCAACGCGCAGATCGACTTCTTCGAGGAGATCGCGAAGTACCGGGCGGCGAGGCGGATCTGGGCGCGGGAGCTGCGCGAGACGTTCGGCGCCAAGGCTCCTGAGTCGTGGCGGATGCGGTTCCACACCCAGACCGCGGGGGTGTCGCTGACCGCCCAGCAGCCGCTCAACAACATCGTGCGGACCGCGATCGAGGCGCTCGCCGGCGTGCTCGGGGGAACCCAGTCGCTACACACGAACTCGTTCGACGAGGCGCTGGCGCTGCCGACCGAGGAGGCGGTCAGGATCGCGTTGCGCACGCAGCAGATCATCGCCCATGAGACCGGGGTGGCGAACACGATCGACCCGCTCGGCGGCGCGTACTTCGTCGAGGCGCTGACCGACCAAATGCAGCAGCGCTGCTACGAGTACTTCGCCAAGATCGACCAGCTCGGCGGGATGGTGGAGGCGGTCAAGCGGGGCTTCCCACAGCGCGAGATCGCCGACGCTGCGTTCGAGTTGCAGCGGGAGATCGACTCAGGCCGGCGGATCGTCGTCGGCGTCAACGCGTTCACCGAGGGCGACGACCGCGACACCGAGATCCTGCGGATCGACCGGGAGCTCGAACGCAAGCAGGTGCAGCGCGTCCGTGCCGCCCGCGCCGTCCGCGACGAGCGGGCTGTCGCAGCTGCGCTGGAGCGCATCCGGGCCGCCGCCGCGACGACCGAGAACCTGATGCCGCTGCTGATCGAAGCCGGGCGCGCCGGCGTCACCGAAGGCGAGATCGTCCGTTGCCTCCAGGACGTGTGGGGCGGCTACCGCGAACTGCCGGTCTTCTGAGTCAACTGACGTCCAGGGTCAGGCGGCAGCTGCCTCGGGAGGTGGCTCGAGGTGCGTGCTACGCGAGCGCGAGCTGCCGACGCGAAGCCAGCTGCGCGCCGATCTCGGCGTAGTCGAGCGGCACCTCCTGGCCTCCGTTGCGCAGTGATAGGTCAGCTGCCTCGACGATTCGTACGACGGCCCGCGCCAGCGCGGTGTGGAATCTCATTTCCTGTCCGGCGCGGATCGCGGCAAGGAAGTCGCCGAGCTCCAGCCCGAGCGGCTCGTAGGACTCGATCGTCGGCGAGAGGATATCCCCGCTGCGGTACGACAGGTGGTACTCGCCGAACGTCTCGGGATCCCTGTAGACCACGCCGCGATCAAACAGGCGGACCGGTTCACTGGCGCCATCGTCGTAGATCACCATTCGCTCGCTGCCGACGAGCACGGTCCGCCGCAGCTTGGTAGGCGCAAGCCAGCTGAGCTCCACATTGGCGATGATCCCCGAAGCGAACGTCAGGCTTACGAAGGCCACGTCCGCGATCCCCTTGACGATCGAGTCCCGCCCAGCCGCGCGGACACTCGTCGGGATCTCGCTGAGCCAGTAGATGAGGATGGAGAAGTCGTGCGGTCCTAGGTCCCAGATCACGCTCACGTCGCGTTGATGGAGGCCCAGATTCACCCGGCTCGACGAGATGAAGTAGATGTCCCCGAGCGTTCCCGCCTCGAGCATCCGCTTGACGGTGCGGACCGGGGGGCTGTAGATGAAGGTGTGCCCGCACATCAGCACACGCTGCCGTTCGCTGGCGAGCTCGGCGAGCTCGTCGGCGAGCTCGCTGGAAGGTGCCAGCGGCTTCTCCACGAATGCGTGCTTCCCGGCCTCCAGCGTCCGCGCCGCCAGGTCATAGTGGGTATGCACGGGTGTTGCGATGATCACCGCCTCGACGTCGGGGTCGGCGATCACACGCTCGAGCTGGCTGGTCACCTGTGCCGTCGGATAGCGACGGCCATACTTCTCCAGACGCTCGTGATCGAGATCACAGATCCATCGCACCTGAGCGTCCTGCTTGTCGGCCAGCACACGCAGCAGGTTGGGCCCCCAGTACCCCAGTCCAACCACGGCGACCCCCACCGGATCCACTGCGTCACGGGGGCCGTCGATCGACGCAGGGGTTGCCTTCAGCATGAGACTGTCTCCGAGGCATGGACGCCATGCGCCACCGCGGCGTCGACTGCCTCCGCCACACGCTCGATCTCCTCCGCAAGCAGGCCCGGATGCATCGGCAGAGAAAGCTCCTCAGCCGCCCACGCCTCGGCGTTCGGCAGCTCGCCGCAAAGCAGCTGATCTGCGCGCCAGGCGCGGTGCTGATGCACCGCCGGCGTGTAGTGGACACCAGTCTCGATCCCATGGGTCCGCAGCACGGCGGCGACGGCGTCGCGGTGCTGGAAGCGAACCGGGAACAGGTGGTGGATCGAGGGACTCTCGGGCCGCTCCTCGACGATTCGCGCCTCACTCGGAAGCAGCGTGCGGAAGCGCGCGGCGTGCGCACGGCGCGCGTCGTTCCAATCGTCGAGATGCGGAAGCTTGACGCGCAACAACGCCGCCTGAAGCGCATCGAGCCGTTCGTTGTACCCCAGCTCGACGTGCTCTCCCTTGGTTCGCTGACCGAGGTTGCGCAGGCGGCGGAGCCGACCCGCGAGCACCTCGTCATTGGTGCACACGGCGCCACCGTCGCCCAGCGCACCGAGGTTCTTGCTGGGGTAGAACGAGAATGCCGCCGCGGCGCCCAGCGATCCAACCCGACGACCTTGGTAGCAAGCGCCATGTGCCTGGGCGGCATCCTCGACGACGGCGAGACCGTGTGGCCGCGCAAGCTCATTGATCGCGTCCATGTCGCAGGCCTGGCCGTAGAGGTGAACCGCGATGATCGCGGCCGTGCGCGGGCCGACTGCAGCGCGGGCTGCGTCCGGGTCGATCAAGCCCGTCCCCTCGTCGACATCGCATAGCACCGGCTTCGCGCCGACGTGGGCAACGGCCAGCGCCGACGCGATGAAGGTGTGGGCCGGCACGATCACCTCGTCGCCCGGACCGATCCCATGCGCCTCCAGGATCAAGCCAAGGGCTGCCGTGCCGGATGCGACTCCGACGCAATGTCCCACCTCACAGTAGGCGGCGAACTCCTCCTCGAAGCGCTCGACCTCGACGCCGAGCGTGAATGCGCTCGAGCGCAGCAGTCGGACGAACGCACCGTGCAGCTTGTGTTCAATTGGTGCGTGCTGGCGCTCGAGCGCGACGAGCCGCACTGGCAGCTGCTGGCGCCGATTCAGATCAACCGGCTCGACCCACGCAGCTGCTGTTGCTAATTCCACCTATGCCCCCTCGTGTGATCCTTGCAAGAAGATTTATGGCACCGCACCGGTCGGCCGGGAATAGGGCGTCACGCCCAAAGCCTCGTTCAGCGGCCTGAACGAGCTACAATCGCGTCGGTCGGCTTCGGATCGCCGCGAGGTGCTAGAAGCCGGGGGCTCAGAGAAACGTACCGGGAACCGACTCATGAACGTGGGCAGCAGCAGGCGACGATTCGCGTGCTGGTCGTCGATGACCATGACCTGTTCCGCACGGGGCTCGCGTCGCTGCTGGCGCTGGAGCCCGACATCGAGGTGATCGCGCAGGCGTCGGGTGGACGCGCGGGCGTGCGACTCGCAGCTGAGCTTCACCCCGACGTTGTGCTGATGGACCTGAGGATGCCCGACCTTGGGGGCGCAGCGGCGGCGCGAACGATCGTCGAGCGCGATCCCTCCATGCGCGTGATCGCGCTCACGGTCCTCTCCGAGGACGACGACGTCGCAGGGGCGGTCCAGGCCGGAGCATGTGGGTACCTCGCCAAGGACGCGCCGATCGATGAGATCATCACCGCGATCCGAGCGGCCGTCCAGGGCGCCGCATGGCTGTCGCCGCGCGCCGCCGAGGTGGTGCTCGGGCGCATCCGTCAGGCGGAGCACGAGCAGGCAGCCGACGAAGATGGGGTCGCCCAACTGTCGCCGCGCGAGCTCGACGTCCTGCGTCTGATCGCGCGCGGGATGGAGAACGCCGAGATCGCCGAGACGTTGAACATCAGCCCTCGCACGGCAAAGAACCACGTCTCGAGCATCCTCGCCAAGCTCGGGGTTCCGAGCCGCATCCAAGCGGCCATCTACGCGGTACGCCGCGGTTTCGACTGAGCCGCCCTGAGTCCGGCGTCGGCGTCCATCGCTGAGACGGTCTCGATCACGAAGCCGCATGTCACCGCGGTCTGTCGTTCCTGCTGGGCCTCGCGAAGCTCCGCGATCTCCGCGATCGCGCGTCGGAGCGACTCGATCGCTTGGGTGACCTGTCGCTCGACGCGACGCTCGTCGGGCGCGAGTGCGCGGATCATCTGCAAGCAGATCAGCGTGTCGTAGCTCGCCTCGAGCGCGGCATAGAGGTGATCGGAAGCTGGCAGGTGGCGCGGATCGTGCATCGCGGTTCGAACAGCGGATCCTGCTGGCAGGCCAGCTGATCATCAATGATCCGGATGGCCCGTCACCGTTCAAACTCGGTGCACTCCGACGCGCGCGGCCGGTAGGGCTATAACCGAACGTTGTGGACGGCGGCGAGCACGAGGCCGCCGCGATCGTCAACGTTGCCCAGGCCGGGCTCAGCTGCTCGCGCCGATCAGCGCCGAGCGGTCCTCGACGCCAAGCTTCTTGACGACGTCGGAGATGTGGCGGCGCACGGTGACCGGAGCAATCTCTAGCCGATCGGCGATCGTCGCCGTCGTGTGACCGCGGCGCAACATGCCGAGGACTTGGGCCTCTCGGCCGGTGAGCGCGTCGGAGCTGGCGCCGCCAGTACGCAACTCCATCAACAGGTCGAGGACGAGAGCGCGGGGAATCACCGCCTCCTCAGCGGCGACTGCGTCGACGATTCGATGCAGGCGGGCCGGGTCGATTCCACCCGGGATGTAGCCGATCGCTCCCGCACGGACCGCATCGAGCAGGTCGTCCGCGTCGTATATCTGAGCGAGCACCACAACTCGTGCCCGAGGAGCGGCGCGGCAGATCCCGCGGACAGCGGCGATTCCGCCTCCCCGGATCTCACGTCCGACGAGGCAGACGTCCGGCTGCACATGCTTGGCGGCGCGGATCGCATGTGAGGCGTCGTCGGCTTCGGCGCAAATCACCATGCCGTCGCGCAGGCTCATGCGAACTCCAGCGCGCACAGGCGCATGGTCTGCAACTAGGAGCCTGATCAGCCGCATCACGGAAGCGGCACCCGCATCACGGGAGCAGCAGCCTCAGTTCGGTGCCGCCGGCCTTCCGCTGGCGTACGGTCAGATCGCCGCCGAGTGCAGCTGCCCGGTCGTGCATGCTGCGCAAACCAAGGCCCCCGGTCAGCCCTTCCACCGCCGCGTCGGGAATCCCACAGCCGTCATCACAGATTCGCAGCGCAACGCCGGAGGCGGTGCGCCTCAGGGTTACGGCAACGGTCTCGGCGCCCCCGTGTCGCGCCGCGTTGGCGATCGCCTCCCGTACGATCCTGGCGACGTGCTTGCGCGCACCGGGAGCGAGCTCGGCATCAGGTTGAGCGTCGACCGCGATCGCGATCTTGAAGCGCTCGCGTGACTCGTGGGCGATCGACTCGAACGCTTCACGCGAACTTGCGGCGTTCAGCTCTGAGAGCTCACTGATCGCGCCACGTGAGACAGCGAGAGCGCGACGTGCTGCGATCGCCACGGGATGTTCGTCGCCCAGCTCGCCGGCGATTCGCCCCCCGAAGGAAGCGATGAACGCGAGATCCTGCGCGAGCCCGTCGTGGAGATCCTCGGCCACTCGCCGGCGCTCGGCAGTCGCCGCGGCACGGATCGCGGTAGAGCGCAGCGCCCGATCCTGTCGCAGCGTTGCCGCCAAAACGAAGGCGAACGCGATCAGACGAAGGCCATCGCGCCCAGTGATCGTCCCTGGTGTCACCACTGGCAGGGCCAGGGAGTAGAGGCGAGAGCCGGCGAGCAGCGTCGCCGCCCCGGCGAGCAGCGTCAGCGTGCTACCACCGTTGGCGCTGCCGCTGTTGAGCTTTTCCTGGCGTGCGAACTCGGTTCCTGCGTACGCAAACAGTCCCGCAGCGGAGAGCAACAGTGTGAAGTTGAGCGGATCGTGCAGCGCGCTGCCGAGTCCAGTCGCTGGGTGGTTAGATGCGATCAGAAGGTGGGCGCTGAGCAGCAGTCCGGCGATCTCAACCAGACCGACGCAGGCGACGCTGCAGGTGACGCTGATCGCGACCGGACGACGACCGCCGCCGATCAGGATCGACGAGGGAGTTAGGGCAACAGCGGTGAACAGCGCTGCGACGACGAGCTGGCCAAACTCACCCACTGCCGCGAAGCTGCTGACGACATGCATGTTCAGCGCCGTTGGGAGCGTGTTGGAAACGAGCTCGACGAGCGCCAACGTCACGATCGCGCTCATCAGAAGTAGGTCGCGCAGGCGTCGACTGTGAACGAAATAGCCTCGTGCTAGCCACGCCGCCGTCAGTACCAGCAGCATCATCACGGACTCGGCGGTGGCGCGCAGCGTCGGCAGGTAGTACGCCACCGGGTGAACGAATCCGACCGCGACGATTGCCGCGACACCGACCACGAGAGCGAGGAGCCACGACGGGCGCAGCAGAGCGCCAGCCCATGAACGCGGACCGAAGTCGCCAGTCATCATTGCGGCCTCAGCACCGCTGTGGTCGTTGTTCGGGCGCCAGCCCAAGCGCACCGCTCGGACGTAGCCATGCATGCCTACGTCAGGCATTCCACCGGTCCCCATCGTCGCCCCACGGTTCAGGTTCCTTCCGTTGCAGTCAACTATACCGAATAACGGCCGTCTGTGCGGAGGAATTTTCTCCTCCGTAGAGCGTTCAATCGACTGAACGCCACAATGGGCCTGGCCGGTCATTGACCGCAGCTCGGCGACACCTGGATACTCGCCGGGCAACAAGGCGAGGGCGGAGCGGCTCTCGCGGGGCAAGCGAGCTGAGGGGCAGCGGCGGCGTCGCATGAGCGGCGCAACGCGAACTAACCGGCACGAGTCGCCCGAAAGCGTTCAACCGAAGGACGAGATCGTGATCAACGAAGCTTTAGGCGCAAAGCCGGCAAGAATCGGCTTTCGCACCCGGCTGAAGTTCGACGAGTCGCCAAAGACCAGCGAGCAGACCCGCCTGGCGATTGCACGTGCGAAGGAAGGCGACCGGGAAGCGCTGCGCTTTCTCTACGTCACCTACTCGGACAACATCTACGGCTACGTCAACTCGATCGTGCATGATCAGCACGAGGCCGAGGATGTGACCCAGCAAGTGTTCGCGAAGCTGATGACCGCAATCGGCAAATATCAGGATCGGGGGGTCCCGTTCTTCGCCTGGCTGTTGCGTCTAGCTCGGAACGTGGCAATCGATCATCTGCGCGCCAACCGCCTGACGCCGACCGAGAACGTGCTTGACCCGAACCTGAGCTCAGCTGAGGACCTCGACGAGTCAATGACGGTGCGAGTGGCGCTTGCGACCCTCCCCGAGGAGCAGCGAGAGGTCGTGATCCTGCGACACCTGATGGGACTGACGCCCGGAGAGATCGCCGTCCGCATGGGTCGGACGGAGGGCTCGATACACGGTCTCCACCACCGTGGCCGTCGAGCTCTGCAACGCGAGCTGGAGCGGCTCGAGTCCGCTCCGCGGACCCACCGACCGCGCCAGCTCGCGGCCGCTTGAGGAGGCGGTCGCCGCAGCAGCCGTGCGAGCAGATGCGGCTGTGTAAGGCGGCGACCGCCTCAGACAGCGTCACGAAAGCCAGACAGGGTCACGAAAGCCGGAGCTACCGAAAGCCGGAGCTACGGGCGATTAGCCGCAGTGCTGGCGGACCGGAGAGCCTGATCCCGCCGCGGCGGTGTCGACCCAGCTTCCACTCGCTGGCGCCATCACTCCACTTGGTGTGATCGAGCCGCAGCCATCCAAGCCTGATGCTGGTCAGCACGGCAACGCGTTTGAAGCCGAGCTTCATCGGCGGTCTCAGGGCCGCTGCATTCCTTACGAAGAAGTGACCAACCAGCGAGCGGTAGCCGGCATCGCGGAGGATTGCGCAGGTAGACGCCTCGCGGGTGGCTGAGATGTTCTGACCCCGCAGCTCGGGTGTCGTCCAGTTGTCGTAGCAGAAGGCCTGATCCGACTCGAGCTCCATCGAAGCGGCGAGCTCTGTCATCCGCACAGACCCGGACCCGAACCAGATCGATGACGTGATCTGTCCGGCGGTCCACGTCACGTAGCATCGGTCACCGCGCGCAATGCGACGCTCGATCTCGCCGCCGGCGAGGTCAGGACGAACGCTGAGATACGTTCGGAAGTGCTCGGGACGAAGCCTTTGGACGTTCAGTGAGACCGGACTCGAGTGATCAAGCGCCGTGTCATCGAGATCCAGCTGGAGCACGGCCATCCGACCGTACACGGTCCTGCCCAGCGCTCTGCGTGCGAGCGAGCGAAGCCCCTCCGTCCGAAGCACGTAGCTCGTTCGCCGCAGCATCCAGAGCGACGACTGCGGCCGCACGGACTCCGCGCCCTCATCGAAAGGCGGTCTCAGTGGCTGGGCTACCGTTGCGGGTTCCATCGTTCATGTTCGACAGCTGAACTGTTGCCCATACAACGTCGGGCCGCCGACGAGGCTTGCGAGCGAGCGTTACCGCAGCCACAGAAGCGGACCGCGCCGTCACACGTTTCTCAGGCGAGTAGAGATGACGCGGAATACAGCCGTACGACTGATGCCGGGCGAGGTCCAACCGGACACGATCGATGTTCCGGAGCCAGAGCTCACGCTTGTGCCGGCACGGCCAGCCGCTGCCCCACGTGTCCCACGCGACAAGCAAAACGACTACACGCCCGGCATGGCGGCTCACCGCCGAGAGTTCCTGCGTGAACAAACTGGAGTAAGCCTCGAGCATGTCGGGCAGTTCTCGCTCGACCCCGATGTGCTCCCAGGAAACGTCGAGAACTTCTCCGGCGTTGCGCAGGTGCCGATCGGTGTAGCGGGTCCGCTACTGATCAAGGGCGAGCAGGCTCGGGGTAACTTCTACGTGCCGCTTGCGACCACCGAGGGCACGCTCGTCGCAAGCTACAACCGCGGAATGCGCCTGCTGAGCGAATGTGGCGGCGTCAAGACCACCGTGGTCGAGGACAGCATGCAGCGCGCGCCTGTGTTCATCTTCGACAACGCGATGGATGCGCGCGAGTTCGGCCGCTGGGTCGATCAGCACGAGGAGGAGATCCGAACAGTAGCTGAGGCGACTACGGACTCGGGCAAGCTCACCTATATCGGGAAGTACCAAGTTGGTCCGCTGCTCTATCTCCGTGCCAACTTCACAACGGGTGATGCCGCCGGTCAGAACATGACCGCGAAGGCGACGCACGCCGCGTGCGAGTGGATCACGGCGAACTATCCAGGCGGCGCCAAGTACGCGTTGACCGGCGCGATCGACACCGACAAGAAGCACTCGCACATCAACATGCTCCTGACCCGCGGGAAGCGCGTCGTTGCCGAGGCAGTGATCAAAGACGACGTCCTGCAACGGATAACGGGTGTCGACACCAAATCGGTCTACGACTATCGGCAGGTCCACATGGTCGGCGGCTTCCTGGCCGGCTCCGCGTCCAACAGCGCACACGCGGCCAACGGCCTCACTGCAGTCTTCATCGCCACCGGCCAGGACGTCGCCAACATCGCAGAGTCACATGCAGCGATCACCTATTCGCGGCTACTCGAGAACGGCGACTACTACTGGTCGATCACCCTGACCAGCCTGATCGTGGGCACCTACGGCGGCGGCACGGCGCTGCCCACGCAGCGTGAGTGTCTGGAGCTGCTCGGCTGCTACGGCGAGGGAAAGGCGCGCAAGCTCGCTGAGGTCTGCGCCGGTACCGTGCTCGCTGGCGAGGTGTCGTTGACCTCCGCGGTGATCGCCGGCAACTGGGTCCCGAGTCACGAACGCCTCGGTCGTAACCGTTAGCCGGTAGCTCCTCAGTCCCGCGAGCCCAGTCGCGCGAGTCCTTTCGCGGAACGTAGATCTAGATCAAGCAGGCGGCGTGCACGAACTGCTCGCGCAGGGCGGTCTTCTTGAACTTGCCCGTTGCGGTCCGCGGGATCGCATCGACGAACTCGATCCGGTCGGGCAGCTGCCATCTCGCAAACTGATTGCCGAGGTGGGCGCGGAGCTCTTCGGGGGCGACGCTCATGCCATCGTGCAGGACGACCGCAGCCAGCGGGCGCTCACCCCATCTCTCGTCGGGAATCGCGATCACTGCGGCTTCTGCGACAGCACCGTGAGTCATCAGTCGGTTCTCGAGGTCAACCGAGGAGATCCATTCACCGCCGGACTTGATCAGGTCCTTGGCTCGATCGCAGATCCGCATGCATCCGCGCTCGTTGATGCGGACGACGTCGCCCGTCCTCAACCAGCCATCATCGGTGAACTTGTCGCTACCGGTCCCGTGATGGTAGGCGGCCGCGACCCACGGACCGCGGATCTCAAGCTCTCCGAGCGCCTGATCGTCCCACGGGATCAGCGTCCCATCCTCGCTACGGGCGCGGATCTCGATCAGCGGGATCGGAGTTCCCGCGCGGGCGCGATACTCATGCTGTGCGGCTGCATCGGCGGTCTCCAGATCGGGGGATAGACGGCAGACGGTCCCGAGCGGCGAGGTCTCCGTCATTCCCCATCCTTGGACGATCGTCAGGCCGTGACGATCGAAACCCTCAATCAGGCTCGTCGGAATCGCCGCGCCACCCAGGTTGACGCGTTTCAGCGATCCGAGGTCCCATCGGTCGGGCTCTGCATCGAGCGCGTCCAGGACGCCCATGAACACGGTCGGCACGCCGGCCGTCAGCGTCACGCGCTCGCCGGCAAGCAGGTCCAGCAGGCTGACGGGATCCAGGCGTGGTCCAGGGAGCACCAGAGCCGCACCGGTAAACGCTGCCACGAACGGCAAGCCCCACGCATTGACGTGGAACATGGGAACCACGGGCATGATCACGTCGCGCGAGCTGATGCCGAAAGTGTCCGGTAGCGGCAGCACGAGCGAGTGCAGGACGAGCGCCCGATGCGAATAGACCACTCCCTTCGGCCGACCCGTTGTGCCCGACGTGTAGCACATCGCGGCGGCACGTCGCTCCTCTATCGCCGGCCAGCTCATTCGCTGTGACGGCGCGATCAACGACTCGTATCGCATCGTTCCGGCCGGTGCGCAGCCGGAATCGGAGACAATGATCACGTGCTCGAAGCTCCACTCGATCGATTCGACGACGTCGACCAGGGACTCGTCGACGACGATCACACGGTCCTCGGCGTCGGCAGCGATGTAGCTCAGCTCGTCGGCGCTCAGTCGCGGGTTGAGCGTGTGGACCACGGCTCCCATCGAAGGGACCGCAAAGTAGAGCTCGAGGTGCTCAGTCTGGTTCCACAGCAGCGTCGCGACGCGATCGCCATCACCGACGCCCAGGCCTGCGAGCCCGCTTGCGAGCCGACGGGCGCGGTCAGCGCACTCGCCCAGGGTCGTGCGACGCAGTGAAGCGTCAGGGCGGCGTGACACGACCGCTTGCGAGCAGTTCAGTCGCTCGGCCCGCTCGACGAAGGTCGTCAGCGACAGCTGAAAGTCGTCCATCATCAGGCCGTTCAGCACGGCTTTCCTCACTTTCGTTAGCCCCGTCCCATTTAACGCTCCGTGGGTCGATCGTCTTTCGTCGCGATGCTGGCCGGTGGAGAGGAGTGCGTGCGATCCTGACCCCCACCCGTGATGCCCAACGGCGCTGACGCATTGATCCGCACGCTCGTCGACTTGGGGGTCGACACGTGCTTCACCAACCCAGGTACCTCGGAGCTGCACTTCGTCGCCGCGCTCGATGCGGTGCCGGAGATGCGCGCGATTCCGACTCTGTTCGAAGGCGTCGCGACAGGGGCAGCCGATGGCTATGCACGGATGCGTGAGGCGCCCGCCGCGACGCTTCTGCACCTCGGACCAGGGCTCGGTAATGGGCTAGCGAACCTCCACAATGCCCGTCGCGCGAAGGTGCCGGTGGTCAACATCGTCGGCGATCATGCAACCTACCACCGACAGCACGACGCCCCGCTGCAGTCCGACATCGAAACCGTCGCACGAAACGTCTCGACATGGGTGTGGAGATCCGAAAGGAGTGAAGACCTCGCTCGCGACGTGGCCGAGGCGATCACCGCCGCCGTCGGACCACCTGGCCAAGTAGCGACGCTGATCGTGCCTGCGGATGTGTTCTGGCAGGAACGTGCGCAACCAAGCGCGGCGCCCGCGCGGGTCGCTCCACCGGCGATCCCAGGAAACCTCGTCGAGGATGCCGCCAAGGCGATCCGAGCCAGCCAACGCACGGGGATTCTGCTCGGCGGCGCAGCCCTTCGCGAGCGCGGCCTGATCGCAGCCGCGCGCATCGCTGCCGCCACCGGGGCAAGGCTGTTCGCCGAGAGGAGCGCGGCCCGCCTGGAACGCGGCGCCGGCCTGCCGGCAGTGGAGCGGCTCGCGTACTGGCCCGAACTCGTCCATCGGCAGCTCGACGGGCTCGAACGGCTGATCTTGGCGGGCGCAAGAGCACCCGTCTCGTTTTTTGCCTATCCCGGCAAGGAGAGCTCTCTGGTGCCCGATGGCTGCGAGCTGACCGAGCTCTCGTCGCCCGCGTCTGATGTGCCTCGCAGCCTAGATCAGCTCGCTGACGTGCTGGGGGCAGCGGGCGTCAAGCCGATTCTGCAACCGCGCTCGACGCCGCCGCGGCCACGGGGACCGCTCACCCCGGAGAAGGTCTGCCAAGCGATTGGCGCGACTCTGCCTGACGGGGCGATCCTGTCTGACGAGGGGATCACGTCGACAGCGACCTTAGCGGCCAGCACCGGAGGCGCCCCGAAGCATGACCTGCTCACTCTGACCGGGGGCGCGATCGGCCAGGGGCTGCCAGTCGCGGTTGGGGCGGCGGTAGCCTGTCCGGATCGCCCGGTGATCGCGCTCGAGGCCGACGGCTCGGCTCTGTACACGATCCAGTCCCTTTGGACGATGGCGCGCGAGCGGCTCAATGTCACCGTCGTGATCTTCAACAACCGTGCCTACGGGATCCTCGGCGCCGAGCTAACGCGCCTGAACGGACGAAGCACCGGGCGAACAGCCAGGACGCTGATCGAGCTCGGGGATCCAAACCTCGATTTCGTCAAGCTCGGCGCGGGACTCGGTATCCCATCGCGACGCGTCGACACCGCGGAGCAGCTGACCGGAACGCTCGTGCAGACGCTCGCGGACGCTGGCCCGCATCTGATCGAGGCGTCCGTCCCGCTCTGATCTATTCGGCCACCAGCGCACCCGCGGTTCGTAGCGCGTTCAGGCCGTGATCGATGGCCTGCGCGATCATCTCGAAGTGCTCGCGACCGGCGGTGAGCGGCGGCGACACGGACACGGCGGTAGCTCCAGGACGTACCAGGACCCCAGCCGTGCGTGCGCCCATCATCACGGTGGCGACGGCACGAGGATGACGCTGGCAGACCTCAGCGGTGAGCTCGACGGCGGCCATCGTACCCATGCCGCCTCGCACTTCGGACACGAGCTCGTGCCCGGCAAGCGGCGCGAGCGCATCGAGCAGCACCTGCTCCTGCTCGCGCCCCCGCTCGATCAGATGATCGCGCTCGAGCAGCTCGATGTTGGCGACCGCGGCGGCGCAGCAAGTCGGGTGACCGGCGTACGTCGGGCCGTGCCTGAAGACGGGTCCGCCGGACTCGTGCCAGAAGGGCTCGGCGACCCGCTCGGAGACGATCACGCCGCCCAACGGCAGGTAACCACTGGTCACGCCCTTCGCGAACACGATCATCGCTGGCTCCACGTTCCACCGCTCGACCCCGAACCAGGTGCCGAGGCGACCGAACGCGCAGACCACCGCGTCCGCTACCAGCAGCACTCCGGTTCGCCTGCAGAGCTCGGCGACGCCCTCGAGGTAGCCCGGGCTCGGAGGGTGCACGCCGCCGGCGCCGATGACCGGCTCCATGAACACGGCT